>JBPEWS010000185.1:0-4487 GCA_052032465.1 Pseudomonadales bacterium | reverse complement strand
GTCTGGCGACAGGCTAAAGTGTTTGGAATAATAAATTTGGAAATAATAAGAAAAAGAGGCGTTTTATGATCGATCAATCTCTCACCTTACCCAATGGTCAAGTTATCAAGAACCGTATTGGTAAGTCAGCACTGTCTGAAACACTGGCAACTAATGATAATAAAATCACCTCATTATTACCTAATCTTTATGCTGCATGGGCCAAAGGGGGTGCAGGTTTGGTGGTGACTGGTAATGTCATGATCGATAAACAGCATTTGGGTGAGCCGGGTAATGTTGTGCTCGAAGATGAGTCGGATCTTAAGATGCTGACAGCTTGGGCTAAGGCTGGTAAACAAAACGGTACCACGCTTTGGATGCAATTGAACCACCCTGGCAAGCAATCACCGGTGAACTTGAATAAAACACCCGTTGCGCCCTCAGCGATAGGTTTTGAGAATAAGTCGATGAAGGCATTTTTTGCCAAGCCTCGTGAATTAACGCATGAAGAGATTTTGGACTTAATTCAGCGTTATGCTAATGCCGCACGAATTGCTGAAAAATCCGGATTTGATGGCGTTCAAATTCATGGTGCGCATGGTTATTTGGTCAGCCAGTTTTTGTCGCCTTACCATAATCAGCGTACGGACCAGTGGGGTGGTAGCGCTGAAAACCGTCTGCGCTTTGTGGTGGAGATTTACCAGGCCATCCGTCAACAGACTTCGCCTGATTTTGCCGTCGGTATAAAAATGAATTCTGCCGATTTCCAAAAAGGGGGTTTCACGGAAGATGAGTCGATGAATGTGGCGATTACTTTGGCGGAGCTGGGGATTGACCTGATCGAGATTTCGGGTGGCAATTATGAGAACCCAGTTTTAATGACGGGTAAAGAAAGCACCCGCAAGCGAGAAGCCTACTTCTTAGATTTTGCAGAAAAAATTCGTGATAAAGTTTCGACGCCACTGATGGTAACGGGTGGGTTTCGATCGAGTATGGCGATGCGCGAAGCATTAGATTCAGGTGCCTGCGATATGGTGGGTATGGGTCGTCCGATGGCATTTGAGCCTGATTTTGCCCAAAAGGTGATCAATGACCCTCAGGCTAAAAGCGAGATCAAGCCGGTGAACACGGGGATTAAGGCCATCGATGATATGGCGATCATGGAAATCCAATGGTATACCAAGCAACTTAAGCGCATTGGCCAAGGGAAGTCGCCTAAAGCCATTAATAGCTTTTTTGCTTTGATTGGCTGGTTGATCGAAAGCAATATTCGCGCAATCAAAACCAAACGGCTGCGTGCGAGCTAATGGGTGCGAGCGAATTTAGCCGCTTAACGGATAGCGTCGGTTGTAGTTAACGCCGTTTTCAGCGAAAATGGCGGATTCTTTAAAGACTGCTACAGACGCTATGACACATTCTCAATTTGAACTAGCCAATGCCATCCGTGCACTTAGTATGGATGCCGTCCAAAAAGCAAATTCAGGTCACCCGGGTGCGCCCATGGGGATGGCCGATATTGCCGAGGTGCTCTGGCGTCACCATTTAAGCCATAACCCAACAAACCCAAACTGGTTTAACCGCGACCGTTTCATTTTATCTAACGGCCATGGCTCGATGTTGATCTACAGCCTGCTGCATCTAGCCGGCTATGATGTGAGCTTAGATGACATCAAAAACTTCCGCCAAATGCACAGCAAAACGCCGGGCCATCCCGAATATGGCTACACACCGGGCGTTGAGACGACGACAGGCCCATTGGGTCAAGGTTTGGCGAACTCAATTGGATTTGCGTTGGCCGAAAAAATGTTGGCAGCTGAGTTTAACCAGCCGCATTTGCCATTAGTTGATCATTACACCTATGTTTTTGCTGGTGATGGATGCCTTATGGAAGGTATCTCGCATGAGGCCTGTTCTTTAGCGGGCTCTTTAGGTCTGGGCAAGTTGATTGTCTTTTATGATGACAATGGTATTTCAATTGATGGCGAGGTGACGGGCTGGTTCGGTGATAATACGCCAAAACGTTTTGAGTCATACGGCTGGCAGGTGATTTCTAGTGTCGATGGTCACGATGCCGAGGCGATTGAGGCAGCGATTCAAATGGCCAAGGCCAATGAAGACAAACCGACGCTAATTTGCTGTAAAACAGAAATTGGTTTTGGTTCGCCAAATAAAGCGGGCAAGGCCTCTTCTCATGGTGCGCCACTAGGCGCTGATGAAATCGCGCTGGCCAAAGAAAAACTAGGCTGGAGCTATGGTGATTTCGAGGTGCCTGAAAGCATCTACCAAGCTTGGGATGCAAAAGCGGCTGGTCAAACAGCTGAAGATCAATGGCAGGCTATTTGGTCAACTTATCAACAGCAACACCCTGAGTTAGCCGCAGAGTTTGAACGTCGTTTGGCGGGACAATTGCCGGCGGAGTTCTCTGAAAAAATGACGGCTTATATTGAAGAAGTTCAGAGCAAACCAGAAGACTTCACCATGGCGACACGTAAGGCGTCGCAATTAGCACTGAATTTTATGGGGCCATTACTGCCTGAGTTATTGGGTGGTTCAGCGGATTTGGCGGGCTCTAACTTGACGCTTTGGAGTGGCTCAAAAGGCGTGAGCGCAGAAGATCCTGCCGGCAACTACATTTATTACGGTGTTCGTGAGTTTGCGATGACCGCAATGGCAAATGGCATGGTATTGCATGGCGGCTTTATTCCTTATACCGGCACGTTCCTGATCTTTATGGAATATGCACGAAATGCGGTGCGCATGGCATCGTTAATGGGCTTGCAGCAAATTATGGTCTACACCCATGACTCTATTGGCCTAGGTGAAGATGGCCCGACGCACCAACCCGTCGAGCAGATCAGTAATTTGCGTCATACGCCGAATTTAAATGTTTGGCGCCCGGCTGATACGGTTGAGTCGTTGGTTGCGTGGCAGTCAGCGATCGAAACGCAAGATAAACCATCTGCATTGATCTTTACTCGCCAAAACACTCGTCAGGTCAGCCGTGACGCTGAGGTGTTGGCGAATGTCGCCAAGGGTGGCTATGCAGTGAATTCAGTGCAAGATCCACAGGTTATTTTAATTGCTACAGGCTCAGAGCTTGAGCTGGCAATGGACGCAGCTGAGCAGTTGGCTCAAGAGTCGATTGCAGCACGTGTTGTTTCGATGCCTTGTGTGGAGCTTTTTGAGGCGCAATCAGCTGAATATCAAGCGTCTGTTTTACCTGCGTCAGTCACTGCGCGAGTGGCGGTTGAAGCGGCTCAGGCGGACTATTGGTATAAATTTGTGGGCCTAAATGGTGCGATTGTTGGTATGACAAGCTTTGGTGAATCAGCGCCTGCTGGTGAGCTCTTTAAGCACTTTAATATCACTGTGGATGCCGTAGTAGAAGCCGCAAAACAGGTGATTTAATGCGCATTGCCATCAATGGCTTTGGACGAATTGGTCGACACTTTTTTCGTCAATACCTTCAATCGCTGAGGTCGAATCGCCCGCCAGCTTTTGAGGTGGTGGTGATCAACGACATTGCTGATCCCGAAGCCTTGGTGCATTTGCTCAATTATGATAGCTCGCATGGCGCGCTTCAGCCTACCATGCAGCTAGATGCCAAGGACGGCATACAAACACCGAACGGACGGGTGCAGTTTAGCCAGGTGGCTGATCCTAGTGACTGTCCTTGGGCGCAGTATCAAGTAGATGTTGTTATTGAGGCAACGGGGCATTTTCGCGCTTATGCTGATGGTTTAGCGCATAGACAAGCGGGCGCCGGGCGTGTGGTGATGGCGGCTGTGCCATTTGATCGCGCTGATGCGGTGGTGGTTTTTGGGGTTAATGAGCAATCGCTGAGCCCTGAGGATCACATTATATCGGCCGCTTCGTGCACGACGCATTGTTTGGCGCCGTTGATCGCTGTTCTGGATCGAGAGTTCGGTCTTGAGCAAGTGATGATGACCGAGGTGCATGCCTATACCAGTGATCAGCAATTGTTGGATCATGCGCATCGCGATTGGCGCCGAGCACGCTCAGGTGCACAGAACCTGATCCCGACAACAAGCAGTAGCATTTCTGCGATTCAGCAAATTTTCCCTTTCATGCAAGGCCGAATTTCAGGTTACTCCATGCGAGTGCCAACACCTAATGTGGCTTGTGTGGATTTAACTGTTGAATTAGCTCATGCAACTGACGCTAGAAAGATTCACGAAATCTTTAAAAATGAAGCCTGCCAAAACCCAGCCATTATTGGCTATAATGATGCGCTGCTGGTGTCCTCTGACTTTAACGGCAGAACTGAGTCAATGATCTTTGATAGCACATTAACTCAGCCGCAAGACAGTGCAGAGCCCCGCAAGCTGTTCAAGCTTTTTGCTTGGTATGATAATGAGATTGGCTATGTCAATCGTTTGATCGACTTACTGAATTGTTTATAAGGAAAACTAAATGACCACTGTACTTTCTCTCAATGACGTGGCGCTTGCTGGCAAGCGTGTTTTGATTCGTGAAGATCTTAATGT
>JBPEWS010000184.1:0-1647 GCA_052032465.1 Pseudomonadales bacterium | reverse complement strand
ATTTATGAGGGCTGTAATAGTGAAGATTTTGCACTGTAAAATCAAGTCTTTAGCCTGATTTTTGCTAAGCGTTTAGCCGTCAAACAAGGAAACTCATGAGCCAACAAAACACCAAAACTGTTAACGATTCCATACTGGTCGATCAAGTATATAAAGTCTTTCCGAATGACCTGAATGCCAACAAGACCTTGTTCGGCGGTAAAATCATGGCCCTGGCCGACCGTTTGTCGCTAGTAGTCGCTGAAAAGCACAGCAATCATGTCTGTGTGACCGCCTCGGTAGACTCGGTTCATTTTTTAGCGCCCGCAAAAGAAAACGACACCTTAATCATTAGTGCTAGCATAAACCGAGCTTGGACCAGCTCAATGGAGATCGGTGTTCGTGTTGATGCTGAAAACACCTATACTGGCGAGCGCCGCCATGTGGTATCGGCCTACTCCACTTTTGTCGCCTTGGGAGAAGATGGCCGCCCAGTATCCGTGCCAAAAGTGCTGCCTGAAACGGATATCCAAAAAGAACGCTACGAAATGGCGCAAATTCGCCGTGAAGGCCGATTAAATACCCGCGACTCACTCAATGCGTATTTGAACCAGTCCCGCCAAGGTGCTAGCGAGTAAATTTCGGGCTTTGCGTAACAACCGATATTGGGTCTTGGTGGATAAAAACCTCAGCATTCGGAACTTGCGCCTTGACCTTCTCTTCGATCTCTTCAGTGAGTAAATGCGCATCCAATAGAGATAAGCTGCCATCCAGCTCGATATGCATTTGAATAAAGGCCAAATGTCCAGACTGTCGAGTCCGAAGCTCATGCAGGCCTTTTACCTCAGGGTGCTGATCGACGATTTCACAGATACGCTGCCTGACGTCCTCGCCCATATCAACGTCCATCAACATATTGGCCGAGCGAAGCCCTAACCGAATGGCTGAAACCAGAATATAAAGGCCGATCAAAAGACCCAAGGCCGCATCCACCCAGCCAAAGCCGTACAAAGCAAAAACCAAACCTGCGATAATTGCCGCATTCATCAGGATGTCTCCTTCATAATGCAAGCTATCACCCGCAATCGCATTGGATTTTGTTTGGCGAACAACATAACGCTGAAACATGACCAAAGGAAGGGTCAGCAAAACAGAGAACACCATGACTGCGATCGCAATTTCAGCATGTTGGATCTCGCTAGGGTGCAGCAGGCGCTCTGTCGCGTTAATCAACAAAAACACCGCCGTACCAGCGATAAACGCGGCTTGCGCAAGACCCGCCAGATCCTCTGCCTTGCCGTAACCAAAACGGTGTTCATCATCAGCTGGCTTTAGGGCGTAACGAACCGCAAATAAATTAATGATAGAAGTGATTGCGTCCATTGAAGAGTCTAGCAAGGAAGCAAAAACCCCTACGGAATCGGTCATCAATACCGTCAGTGTTTTGACAATAATCAACACAAATGCTACAGCAACAGAAGCGTAGCTGGCTTGTTTTAGTAATCGGGCCGTTTTATTAGAAGTCATTGGAAAAGTATAACAGCAGCCAAAGCGAGTTGTCGCCGTTCAATACTGTTAAAAATAGACTTTTTTGGCTATAATCTGGCCTGTTTTTTCTAAGCTAAAAATAAAAAGGTGATCAATGTCTGAGCAAATTGAACGCGATGT
>JBPEWS010000183.1:0-10907 GCA_052032465.1 Pseudomonadales bacterium | reverse complement strand
GGACGATGCGAGGCTTGTCAGGGCGATGGGGTGATAAAAGTAGAAATGCACTTTTTGCCAGATGTGTTTGTTGCCTGTGATGTCTGTCATGGCAAGCGCTATAACCGCGAAACTTTGGAAGTAAAATACAAAGGCAAGAATATTGCCGAAGTGCTTGAGATGACCATTGAAGATGCGCTGAGCTTCTTTGAGGCGATTCCGGCACTCAGACGCCGTCTTGAAACATTGATGGATGTTGGTCTGAGCTATATCACGTTGGGTCAGTCGGCGACAACCCTTTCAGGGGGTGAGGCGCAGCGTGTCAAACTCTCTAAAGAATTGTCCAAGCGAGGCACGGGCCAAACGTTGTATATTTTAGATGAGCCAACCACGGGTCTGCATTTCCATGATATTAAACTTTTGCTAGGCGTGCTGACTCGACTGCGTGATCAAGGCAATACCATTGTCGTTATTGAGCATAATTTAGATGTTATTAAATGTGCAGACTGGTTGGTTGACCTTGGGCCTGAAGGCGGTATCAAGGGCGGGCAAATCATTGCCAAAGGTGCGCCAGAGGAATTAGTGAAGGTTGAGGCCTCTCATACGGGGCGCTTTTTAAAGCCGCTGCTGAAATAGCGCTTTAAAACGCGATCGGTTGATTCGCCGTTGACTCCAGCTGATGCAACATGCGCTCGTAGCTGGGGTAAGCGGTGAGTTTGCGGCGAATCTCTTGTTGTTCGGCCTTGCTAAATAAGCTATCGGCTTTACTTTTTGCAGGACGAATATGCCCACTGACTCCGGATTTCCAGCTTTCTTCTTTACGCACATAATGGGTGTTATCCCCATCTTCTGGGCGGTTGACCATGCAAGCCTCATAGCGGATATCTAATAATTGGCAAATTGCTTGGGCATAACGCTCAGGTTGCGCGGCTAGATGCTGGTAGGGGATAAAATAATGCCCCTCTTTATTGAAGCACTGTGCTTGCTTATGAACCGCTTTATTCCATAGGCGAATGGCGTACTGTATGTCTTGGCGTGCAAACTGCCTCGGGAATTTTTGAGAGCGATCAATAATGGAGGCAACCACATCAATGCCGTCTCGTAATGTGTGAAAAACAAAGGCCTCGGGAACATGCTTACTGATGCGTTTAGCATGCAGGAAATGTCGAGGTGTTTTCTCCACCCAAATATATTTATTTTCTTTGGCGGCCAGCGCATCTAAGCTGGTAATTGCATGGCCAATTTGGTGATTAAGTAGGCCATTAAACCCTTGTGAGCCATACCGGCACTGAGCACCCTGTTCATTTGCATAGAGCTTTCGCAGTACTTTTTTCTCGCGCCCGGATGTTAGGCCAATACCTGTAAAAGGCAAAGAGCGACGCATACCCCAAGCTTTTAAAAATACCCCGGTTTCTGGAAAGGTGTGGATTTCGCTATGTCCAGCCAGAATACGTTGCAACAGCGTGGTCCCAGAGCGGGAGCAGCCAACAATAAAGCAACGCTTCTGGATGTTCATCCAGCTAAAGCAGTGGTTTGGCCTTCAAGCCAGAGTAAAAGCTCGTAGCGTTCGGCTGGGTTTTTGGTGCTTACGCCTTCTGCGCCTTGCTCGCGTTGCCAGCGTATGGTTAGAATTCGCGAAAACCAAAAGTGCAGGGCAGCGACTTTTAAGAATACAGGCCACGCGGTTTTTTCATCTTCGGTAAAAGGGCGCTGCGCTTGATATGTGCTCAACATGGCCTCTAATTTATCCAGATCAAGCCCCGTTTCATTTCGGCACCAGTCGTCGGCAGCCACGGCTAAATCATAGAGACAATAATCGATGGTGGCATGATAAAAGTCGATGACACCGCTGAGTTGGCCCTCATGAAACAAAACATTATCAATGAATAAATCACCGTGAATCGCGGATTGCTTCAGGTTTTGACCAGCGAGTTGTTGAAACTCTTCTAGGACGGAGTGCACTAAGGCGTTTTGTGATTCGCTAAGCTCTTCTTGAATGTCTTGCCATTGCTCAAGCCAGGCATCACGGTCGCGGCGATCAAAACTAAGCTCAGTTGCAAGCGTTGCGGCATGGAATTGGCCTAAAAACTCGCCGATCTGCGCGCAGCTCGACAGGCTGGTTTCAGCCAAGTGCGAGCCTGGTAAGCAGGGAATGATCGTGCAGGGTTTGTTTTTAAAGTCAGCGAAGAGCTGGCCGTCTTTACGTTTAATTGGAGCGGCAACTTTCAAGCCTTGGGCTTGTAAAAAATAGCTTAATTCGGCTGCAAATGCTGTGGTTTTATTATCATGAAACTCAACTAAAGTAAGTACCCACTTTCTTTGCTCGTCTTGATTTTTAGTGGTGATAAAATAGTTGGTGTTTTCAATGCCTGCTTGAATTGGAGAAAAATCGACGAGCTCCCCAATCGAATAATGATCAAGAAATTGAGCAATTTCAGCATGGGTTAATGTGGTGTAAACAGACATGGGTTCTACATAGCATGAAAGCGGCTAGTATAGCCGCTCTCGGGCAGAATTTGAAATTTTCGTGAAGTAAGATCAACGGTTTTACGTGTAAAAATCGTAAGCTTTGCCAGCGGCCAAGTTGAGCCGCATTAAACGAGCTGAATTTTTCAAAATAAAGCGCTTCGACGCATTTCAAGCACAGGAAAGCGGCGTCTTAAACGCTCAACACAGCTTAAATCAACGGTATGAGTTAATAGACACTCTTCATCGTCTGCCTCTGTGAGGCGTTCGCCCCAAGGGCTGATAATGCAGCTTTTACCCGCAAATTCAGTATTAGAGCGTTGATTTAGCCCATAATAACCACAGCCAAATACATAGCACTGGTTTTCTATGGCGCGCGCCTGAAGCAGGTTTTGCCAATGAAAGGTTCCAGGTGCAAGCCAGGCAGCGCAGTTGATTAAAATATGTGCGCCTCGTTCAGCTTGAGCGCGATATAGCTCAGGAAAACGCAGATCCATGCAAATACTTAATCCGATTTTGCCAAATTCCGTATCGCAAACCACAATATCATTACCCGGCATGATGCGATCTGATTCTGCAAAACGCTGGCCTAAATCCTCGCGGTCAGGGGCATCGAATAGGTGTATTTTTCGATAAACCCCCAGAATCTTGCCCTGTTTATCAATCAGGGGCAGGCTGTTATGAATATGATCCGCGCATTGCTCATAAAATGAGCCAGCAATCATCAAGCCATAGGTTCTGGCTTTTTCGGATAACCAGTGCGTTAGCTCACCGGGAATGGCTTCGGCCAGCTCTTTATGACCGTTTTCTTCACCTAAGGCGGTGCCAGCCCAGCATTCGGGCAGTAAAAAGAGGTCGCTGCCTACCAAGGCGGCCTGCTCCATAAAACGCTCAGCTTTGGCGAGCATTTTAGCTTTGTCAGTACCTTCTGGGCGCAGTTGGGCGATAGCGATTGTCAGTTGAGACATATGCAAATTCCCTCGGTTTTTCTGTAATTTAACGACAAATGTGGCTTGAGGCTAGGGTGTGCGAAGCAAATTGTTTATCATGGGGCAAAATGATCAGGAAACCTCATGTCTAAGCAACTTATTCTCGTCGATGGCTCCTCGTATCTTTATCGAGCCTATCACGCACTTCCACCACTCAGCAATAGCCAAGGCATGGCGACGGGTGCGATTAAAGGGGTGATGAATATGCTCAACCGCCTGCAAAAGGACTATCCATTTGATTATTTTGCGGTGGTTTTTGATGCCAAAGGCAAGACATTTCGAGATGAGCTGTTCGAGCAATATAAATCGCATCGACCTCCGATGCCAGATGACCTGCGCGAGCAAATAAAACCGCTACATGATTTGATCGACGCCTTGGGTTTGCCGAAGTTGGTTGTTGAGGGTGTAGAAGCCGATGACGTGATCGGCACCCTGGCAAAGCAGGGCGCTGAGGCTGGCATGAATGTAGTGATCTCGACCGGCGATAAAGACATGGCTCAGCTAGTTAATGAGCGCATCACATTGGTCAATACAATGACGAATAAGGTCTATGATCGTGATGGCGTGATTGAGAAATTTACCGTGCCACCTGAGTTGATCATCGATTACCTCGCGTTAGTGGGTGATAAAAGTGACAATATTCCTGGTCTTGCTGGAGTCGGTGAAAAAACAGCCTCGGCTTTGCTGAACCAAGTCGGCTCAATCGATACGATATACCAGCAGCTTGAAAAGTTGCCTGAGCTCAGTATTCGCGGTGCAAAATCGCTGCCAAAGAAGTTTGAAGAGCATGAAGATCAGGTTCGATTATCACAGCTATTGGCCACCATTAAGCTTGATTGTGAGCTTGAGCTTAGCATTGAGCAGTTAACGCTCGGCGAGCCAGATACGCAAGCGCTACTCAGCTTATATCAGCAGCTGGAGTTTAAAACTCAGCTACGTGAACTCGAAGCGAGCGAAGGTGAAAGCAGCGCAGGCGCAGCTGCCGCTCCAGAGCCAGTTGAAACATATTATGAGACGATTACCACCCAAGCACAGTTGGAGCCGTGGCTTGAGAAATTGGCGCGCGCAGAGGCGTTTGCTGTCGATACCGAAACGACGAGCTTAAATTATATGGATGCGCAGTTGGTGGGCATTTCATTGAGCGTTTCGGCGCATGAGGCTTGCTATATTCCATTGGGCCATGAAGTAATTGAGGCGCCTGAACAGTTGGATTTGAAGGAAACCTTAGCCAAACTTAAGCCGTTTTTGGAAGACCCAAGCCGCACCAAGATCGGACAGCATTTGAAATATGATATGCATATTCTGCGACATTACGGGGTTAATATTTGCGGTGATATTCGCGACACCATGTTGGAGTCGTATGTGTTGAATCCGACAGCGACGCGTCATGATATGGACAGCTTGGCGGATTACTACTTGCAAAAAAGCACAACGAAATTTACCGATATAGCGGGTAAAGGAGCTAAACAGCTTCGATTTGACCAGATCTCCCTTGAAAAAGCTGCACCCTATGCCTGCGAAGATGCTGATATTACTTGGCAATTGCATGGCGAATTATCGCCACGCTTGGCGGATCTGCCAAAACTTCAGAAAGTCTATGATGAGCTAGAGGCGCCCTTGATGCCAATTTTGATGGAAATTGAGCATTTGGGCGTCAAATTAGATGTGCAAAAATTGCAAACGCATAGCCAAGAGCTGCAAGAAAAGCTCAGCAAGATTGAGCAAACGGCTTACGAGCTGGCTGGTGAAACATTTAATCTCAATTCGCCCAAGCAATTAGGTGAGATTTTATTTGAAAAGCTGGAGCTGCCGATTGTTAAGAAAACAGCAAAAGGAGCGCCTTCAACAGCTGAAGCGGTGTTGCAAGAACTGGCCGAGGACTATGAACTGCCAAAGGCCATCTTAGATTATCGCGGTCTGGCTAAGTTAAAAAGCACCTATACCGATAAATTGCCGTTGGTGATCAATCAGCGGACAGGGCGGGTGCACACCAGCTATCATCAGGCGGTTACCGCAACGGGAAGGCTCAGTTCAAGCGACCCGAATTTGCAAAATATTCCGATCCGAAACGATGAAGGTCGACGCATTCGACAGGCTTTTATCGCTGAGCCGGGCTATAAAATTGTGGCGGCGGATTATTCGCAGGTTGAGCTTCGTATCATGGCGCATTTATCGGGCGATGAAACGCTCTTGAAAGCATTTAACAGCAACGCCGATATTCACTTGGCCACAGCCGCTGAAATCCTTGAAAAGCCGATGTCAGAAGTCAGCAGTGAGGAGCGACGTCGAGCAAAGGCGGTGAATTTTGGTTTGATCTATGGCATGTCAGCCTTTGGTTTGGCCAAGCAGTTGGGTGTTGATCGCCAAGAGGCGCAAAGCTATATCGATAAATACTTTGCACGTTATCCCGGTGTTGCTGATTTTATGGAGCGTATCAAAGCCAGTGCGAAGGAAACCGGTTATGTGGAGACGGTTTTTGGTCGACGCTTGTATCTGCCAGAGATTAATGCCAAAAACGGTATGATTCGCCAAGCCGCTGAGCGCACCGCGATCAACGCACCGATGCAAGGAACCGCCGCCGATATTATCAAGCGTGCGATGATTGATTTACAACCAAAACTGGCCGAAATTTCGGGAGAGCTGGCGCCACGCATGATTATGCAAGTGCATGATGAATTGGTTTTTGAGGTGCCTGAGGCCAAGCTTGATGAGGTCAATGAGCTGATTAAAGCCACGATGGAAAACGCAGCCAGCCTAGATGTGCCTCTTATCGTTGAGGTAGGTGTGGGCGATAACTGGGATGATGCTCACTAAATAAGCGCCATGCGATGCCGACAAGCTAACGCCTAGCTAATAAATAGACGCTTAGCTCGTCGGTTTAAAAGGTGATGTTAAAGCCAGATTTACGAGCCAAGCAGAAACTCGATTAGCGCTTTTTGTGCATGGAGGCGGTTTTCAGCCTCGTCCCAAACGACAGAGCGTGGATCATCTAGCATGTCATGGCTGACTTCTTCGCCTCGGTGAGCGGGCAGGCAGTGCATAAATAACGCTTCTTTATCGGCTAAATCCATCAAGGCTGGACTGACGCTATAGCCTTCAAAGTCGCTGGCGCTTTTACCTTCTTCACCCATGCTCACCCACACATCGGTAACCACCAAGTGAGCACCTGAAACGGCCTCTTCTAGGGAGTCAAACAGGGTAACGCAGGTCTTTTTGTCTTCTGGGATCTCAGGCTCGTAGCCTTTAGGTGCAGCGACACGTAAGTCAAAGCCAAGCAGCTTTGCTGCATTGATATAAGAGCGGCACATATTATTGCCGTCGCCAATCCAGGTCACGATTTTGCCTTCGATGTCACCACGATGCTCTTGATAGGTTTGCAAGTCAGCGAGTAATTGGCAAGGGTGGTAGCTGTCCGTCAATGCATTAATGATCGGCACGCTTGAGTATTGAGCAAATGTCTCAATATCGGCTTGGTGAAAGGTGCGAATCATGATGATATCCACCATACGAGACAAAACGCGAGCCGTGTCTTCTAGCGGCTCACCACGACCTAGCTGAGTGTCTCTTGGTGATAAAAAAATCGCCGAGCCGCCAACATGTGTCATTGCTGCCTCAAATGAAACGCGTGTTCGTGTTGATGCTTTTTCAAAGATCATGCCCATTACTTTGCGCGGCAGATGAACCAGCTCTTCACCTTGATGATGAGCTTGGCGAAGGGCGCTTGCACGACTCAAAATTTGTTTGAGCTCGGCTGTATTTAAGTCATCAAGTGAAAGAAAATGTCGAACAGTCATAGGCGTTCTCGGTTGGTTTTGCCAATTTTATGGCAAAAGCGCAGCAAGCTTTTCGACTAAAATGTCGCTGTCTTGCTCGCTAATATTAAGTGGTGGTAAAAGGCGAATAGTATTTTGTTGAGTGACATTGATCAACAGTCCAGCTTCCAGCGCTTGTTGCACTAGCGCGCTGATGTCATGGTCAAACTCAATACCAATTAACATGCCCATATGACGAACATGAACAAAGCCTTGTTTGCCTTTTAGTTTCTCGTGTAGGGCCGTCGCTAGGGCGTCGCTGCGTTGGGTGACCTGTGCTAAAAAGGCCTCGTCTAACGTGTCGATTACCGCATTGGCCGCCGCACAGACAACGGGGTTGCCGCCATAGGTGCTGCCATGATTACCCGGCTGAAACAGCGTCGCTGCTAAGCCACGAGCAAGGCAGGCGCCAATAGGATAGCCATTGCCTAAGCCTTTAGCGGTCGTCAAAATATCAGGCAAAATGCCGCTTTTCTGGAAGGCGAAAAGATGACCAGAACGGCCATTGCCCGACTGAACTTCATCTAGGATCAAAAGCCAGTTATTGGCATCGCAAAGTGCGCGTAACTGATCAAGATAATCGGCATCAGGAATGTTGATCCCGCCCTCGCCTTGAACAGGCTCGACCATGATGGCGCAGACATTTTCATTGTGGCTATGAGCCTCAATGGCGGCAACATCATTAAAGGGTACCTCGATAAAACCCTCAAGCAAAGGCGTGAACCCGACTTTGACCTTGGGGTTGCCGGTGGCGGTCAGTGTTGCCATGGTACGACCGTGGAAACTACGGCTTGTAGTGATAATGGTTGGGCTTGCCTTGCCTTGTTGGTTGCCATAGAAACGGGCCAGTTTTATGGCGCATTCATTGGCTTCTGCACCAGAATTGGCAAAAAAGGCGTTGTCCATTTGGCTGCGTTGACACAGTTTTGTTGCGAGTTGTTCTTGTTGCTCGATGTGATAAAGATTGGAGCAATGAACAAACTTTTGCGCCTGTTCAATAACTGCCTTAGTAACAGCGGGATGAGCATGGCCAAGGCCACAAACAGCAATACCCGTTAGCGCGTCTAGATAGCGTTTGCCATGTTCATCAACGAGCCAGCTGCCTTCTCCGTGAGTAAAGCTGACAGGCAAGCGACCATAGGTTGGCATGATATGTGAGTGGGTCTGCGTCATCGTCTTTTCGCCGTGCTTAAAATTAAGAAAAAACGCCTATTCTACAATAGATTACTGAGCATGAATATTGTCCGCTCGCGTTTGCTCAAGAAAAAAGCAGGCTTTGCAGTGATTTTTTTCATTTCGACAAAAAGTCAGTCACTTCCCGCTCAGTTTGCAGTGAAATGGGGTAGGGTTAGACGCTTCAGCTGTGCTAAACTACAGCCCTTAAATGTTTACGGTTTAGAGGTTATCCATGGATATCATGCAAGTGATTGATCAGCAGATCAAAAACAATCCTATTCTACTTTATATGAAAGGCACGCCACAGTTTCCACAATGTGGATTCTCAGCACGCGCTGTTGATGCCATTAACCAGCACAATATCCCGTTTGGTTACGTGAATATTCTAGAAGCACCCGAGATTCGCTCGAACTTGCCAATTTATGCTAACTGGCCGACGTTCCCACAGCTTTGGGTAGCGGGTGAATTGGTTGGCGGCTCGGATATTATTCTTGAGCTTCATGCATCAGGTGAGCTTGCCGAAATGTTGCAAAAAGCAGCGCCTAGTGATGCTGAAAACAGCGAAGATGCATAAGTAACGACAAGCTTGCCTGTGCTGTGAATGGCAGCCCATGAAAGACCATGAAAGACAAGCGAGAATAAAAAAAGCCCCATCACCTGATGGGGCTTTTTTGTTTTTGGTGTGTGTTTTGGTGATTACTGCTCAGCGGCTCGTTCTTGGCGGACTTTTTCAACCAAAAATTCAATCACTTGTAATGTTTCTGCATGGGTGCCTGCTTTTGAAGCGCTGGTAATGTATTTACCGCCAACAACAAAAGTGGGTACGCTTGAGATCATGTAATCACGAATGAGCTTCGCATCGGCCTGCATGGCGGTCATTATCTCTTCGCTTTTGTTGATTTCAGCGAATTTCGCAACGGGAACATCAAAGCGCTTTTCAAAGAAAACAGCGAGGTCTTTAACATTACGTACCGGTACATTTTCTTTTTGAACATAATTAAAAAGTGCAGGGTGAACTTCGTCTAAGATGCCCAGCGCTTTTGCGGTGTAATAACCTCGACCTAAAACGGCCCAGCTTTCGCTGAACAGCGCAGGTGTTTCGATGAAGGTGATATCCTCGGCTTTGGTTTCTTTCCATTTTTCAACAAAAGGAAGGGCTTGGTAGCAGTGGCCGCAGCCGTACCAGAAAAACTCTCGAACCTCGATTTGGCCGTTTTGAGCGGCTTGCGTCTCAATGGCTTTTGGCGCTGTTACGTACTCTTTACCTTCGGTGTAACGTGCCTGTTCATCCGCAACGCCAGACTTGAACGGCACGGCGAACAGAAGAGTCGTCACCGCCAATAATGGAAGTACGAGGAAAAACGTGAGCTTTTTGAAGTTCATAAACATAACCTGTAATTAAGAGTGCTACACCCTATAGAGTGCGCATAACTGAAAAAATTCCATAAGTTTTGTGATAATAGTTTTGCTTTCGTGTTCTGTCCACAATTGCGCTAAAATTGCCTTCTTTGAAAATTAATCGGTGGAGCTGATTGTGGATATGCGTAAAGCCTTGCATGGGGCGAGTTTTTTAACCTCTGCTGCAAAAGTAGAGCAATGCCCTCCCGATACGGGGCTTGAGGTGGCGTTTGTTGGCCGCTCGAATTCCGGTAAATCCAGCGCCATCAACTATCTAACGCAGCAAAAGAAGCTTGCTAAGGTCAGTAAAACGCCGGGTCGAACCCAGCTAATTAACCTTTTTGAGGTAGATGAACACTTTCGACTCGTTGACTTGCCGGGCTATGGCTTTGCAAAAGTCGACTTAAAAACCAAAGATACGTGGAATGCCATGATGGGGCATTATTTTGAGCAGCGTCAATGCTTAAAAGGGATTGTGATCATGATGGATATTCGTCATCCGCTGACCCCTTTTGATTACGCGATGATTGATTATGCTCAGCACGCTGGTGAAAACCAAGCAGGGATTGCGGTTCATATTTTGCTTACCAAGGCAGATAAACTCTCTTTCGGTAAAGCCAAAGGCGAGCTATTAAAAGTGCAAAATGCGCTTCGTAAAGCCTATCCCGAAGCGCTGATCTCACTACAGCTGTTTTCCTCGCTCAAGCGCCAAGGAGCGGAGGGCGTCTTTGAGTTTTTGGATGCTTTGTATCAGGCGACTCTTGTGACAGACATAACGATCGGTGATCTGAGCGAAGATGAATGGTCTGAGCACGAGGAGCGCCAAGAGTACGAGTAGCACCAAGGGTGTGAGAAGCATGAGTAGCATGAGCTCTTAACCTCCGAAGAGGGTTCAACCAAGCCATCGGGCAGCAGCTAAAGCGCCTTAACGGTTCTAGCGAGAGCAGTTAGCTCTTGCTCAGCCACTTCACCCTCCTCAACCTCGCTGATAGCCTTTGATCAGTGTAGCGATAATATCGGGGTTGAGCAGCGTCGAGACATCACCAAAATCATCACGCTGACCTTCAGCAATTTTACGCAAAATACG
>JBPEWS010000182.1:0-6167 GCA_052032465.1 Pseudomonadales bacterium | reverse complement strand
AGCTGTTGGATCCGCGCCGAGTGGGGGAGCACTCACTGGGGGAGCAGGCGACATTTCGCACGCCGTTTCACCGCGATCACGATAAAATTCTTTTTTCTGGCGCGTTTCGACGTTTAGGCCGTAAAACTCAGGTTCATACACTCACGGATAATGACCATGTTCACACCCGCCTTACGCACTCGCTGGAGGTGGGCTGTGTTGGTCGAACACTGGGCATGACGGTAGCTAACCGCCTTAAATCGGAACTGCCTAGCTGGGTAACCGCAGCTGATATTGGCGCGATCGTGCAGGCAGCTTGTTTGGCTCATGATATTGGCAATCCGCCATTTGGCCATGCTGGCGAGTACGCGATCCGTGATTGGTTTCAAACGCATGACCATCTGCTGCATGAGCTAGACGATGTTCAGCGCCAAGATATCCAACAATTTGAAGGCAATGCGCAAGGCTTTCGTGTGGTCACGCAGATCGAATATAACCAGCTTCAGGGTGGCATGCGTCTAACAGCGCCAACGCTGGCGACGATGGTGAAATACCCTTGGAGCATCGAGCAGCTCAATGGTGAAAAGTTTAATGTCTATCAGTCTGAGTTGGATATTATGCAAGCGCTGGCCAGTCAGCTGGGCTTGAGGCCGTTAGCAGAGCATCGTTGGGCAAGGCATCCGCTAACCTACCTGATGGAAGCGGCCGATGATCTATGCTACGCCATTATTGACCTTGAGGACGGTGTGGAAATGGGCTTGCTGAATTACGAAGATGTTGAGCCGATCATGGCGCAATTATCGCAGCGCGACCGACCTGCCGCGGCTGAGCATTACTCCGATCGTCGTCGTCTTGCGGCTTGGCGTGGTGATGTTATTGAGCATGTTGTGCTGCAAATCGCTGATGCCTTTGTGAGTAATCGAGCATCCATTTTGCGCGGCGAGCTGCAAGGCTCGATTATTGATTATTGCCCAAGCTATGTTCGTGAAGGCGTGCAACAGGCCAAAGTGCTCGCCCGAGAAGAGATTTTCAACCACCCACGAAAGGCCAAACTCGAAGTTGGCGCTTTTTCGATTTTGGGCGTCTTGCTCAAATCTTATATCCAAGCGGTTAACGAATTATTAAGCACGGGACATAGCCATTTTCGTAATGAAAAACTCCTTAGCCTTATCGGCAATAACGCGCCAAAAGCCGATGACAGCTACTACCATGCTTATCGACGTATTCTAGACTTTATTGGTGGTATGACCGATAACTACGCGATTAGCCTATCGCAATCCTTGGCGGGGCAGAGCTTTCAATGAGTGAGGCCAAGCGAGAACAGTTTTGGACGCTACCCCTTGAGAAACTGAACGATGTGGAGTGGGAAGCACTCTGCGATGGTTGCGGGCTTTGTTGCCTTGTGAAGCTAGAGGATGAAGACACGGGTGATATTGCGCTCACCGAAGTTGCCTGCCAGCTTTTTGACCCAGAAACCTGCCGTTGTTCTGACTATCCCAAGCGCTTTGAAAAAGTACATGATTGCCTCAATATTCGCGAAGCACTGGATGAAAGCAGCTTGCCTGAGACCTGCGCCTACCGCCTTCGTGCAGAGAAAAAGCCATTGCCGCCTTGGCATTACCTAATAAGCAATGACCGCGACCTTGTACACGAGTTGGGTGTTTCGGTTCGCTATCGTTCGGTTAGCGAGCTTGATGTCGAGGTGGACGACTACCCGAACTACATTATTCGCTGGATAGAGCCTTCTAACTCATAAGGCATGGCGGGGGCGCCGCCATAAACGGACAGCGCCCCACTGATGTGAGGCGCAGTTATCGTGCTTTTCGTTTCTGCCTGTGGTTTTTAGTTTAGCGCTGGCTGACCGCGTTTCGAGCAGGAGGTCGAAGCACGCTGTGCTTATGCTTTTTCAATACGGCGGTTCCTTCGATCAGTGCATTTTCACGATGAAATACCTTCACAATGTGGTAGTCCAGCTCTGGAGCCACCCAAAACACGCTTTGGCGTTTGCTTTTGCCGTGGTCACGCTCGATACGCAGTGCATGGAATTTGCCGTAAGGCGTTTCGATGGTTTCTTGGCGAATGAGGTTGAATTTTAGTTGGCGAATTTTGCCTTGAAACAGAATGTCGTAGGTGAACTCGCGCTTGCCAGCCATCATGTCGCATCGCGACACCATAAAAAAGGTCATGCTATCCATGATGCCTTCTTCTAGGCTGAAAGTTTGTTTCTCGTCCTCATCGGCATAGTGGATGATCTCGTTCTCGTAGTCGTATTGAATATCTTCAATTTTATCAATGCCTAAAGAGCGGGCATGAAAATAACGGCTGATCGGCTTTGCTTGGCAGTCTTGCCACTCAAAAGTACCTCGATTAACCGCTGATGCCATCCAGTGATCCAGCGAAAAGTCGACCGTGTAGAGGTTGTCCACATGGCTGATCACGAGCTTGTTTTCAGTGCTGGTTTCAAAGCCGTTTAAGTAAAAAAGATACTCAGATTCGAGGTGGTCAAAATCAGCCGCCTGAACGGGTGAAAGCAGGGCGAAGCTGCCCCAAAACAAAAAGAAGGCCAATAAAATTGGGCGCAAAATAGAGTGGTTCAACGCAAGTCTCCAAGGTATGAATCGTGCTTCTTTGATTCATACCTTGGCAAGAAGTTCGGCGCTAAGTGTCAGAAAAACTTAACGTTTCGCTCAATGCGGCGAAAAAGAGAACCGTGATTGAGTGATTAAGCAAAAGGTGAGATGGTTTTAAGCATCTGCTTAAATAGCTTCGGGTTAGCCGTCAAAATATTACCACTTTCTAGGTAAGTTTCGCCGCCTTTAAGGTCGCTAATGAGCCCGCCAGCTTCACGAACGATGACGATACCCGCCGCAATATCCCAAGGCTTCAGGTTCATTTCCCAAAAACCGTCCAAGCGGCCACAAGCCACATAGGCTAGATCAAGCGCTGCAGAGCCAGGTCGGCGAATGCCCGCCGCTTCTGTCATGATGGCTTTGAACATGCCAAGGTAGCTGTCTACGGTTTCCATCTGGTCTTTTTTGAACGGGAAGCCCGTGCCGATTAACGTGCCAGCAAAGGTGGGGCGGTCTGAAACGCGGATGCGTGTTTTGTTTAAGAACGCGCCTTTACCACGGCTGGCATAAAACATTTCGCGTGAAATAGGGTCGTAAATCAGTCCGTGCTCTAAGCGGCCACGAATCTTGACCGCAATACTGATGGCAAACTGAGGAAAGCCATGAATAAAGTTAGTTGTGCCATCGAGAGGGTCAATAATCCACTGGAAATCAGCGCCTTCTGGGCCAACTGAGCCGATTTCTTCGCTCAAAATATGGTGCTTGTCGCGGTAGTATTGCTGGATTACCTCAATAATAGCGGCTTCGGCAGCGCGATCGACCTCGGTCACAAAATCATTCGTGGTTTTGCTTTCAACTTGAACACGGTCAAGACGCTCAAATGCGCGTTCGATGACGAGTCCACCCGCTTCAGCTGCTTGCGCAGCAATATTTACAATGGGTTCCATAACACTACAGCTCAAAAGATTAGCCTGCTATTATAGCGGGTTATGTCAGAGAAAAAACCACAAGAACAAAGATTACTTGATCAGGTGCGCATCGTGATGGTTCGTACTAGCGATACAGGCAATATCGGGGCTGCTGCAAGAGCCATGAAAACCATGGGTTTGCAGGATTTGGTTCTGGTCGCGCCTGATAAACCGCTCGATGGCAAAGCCTTTGCCCGCGCCTCAGGCGCCCTAGATGTGCTTGATCAAGCCCGAACCGTCGCCAGTTTTGAAGACGCTGTGGCCGACTGCCAGTTGGTATTTGGTACGAGTAGCCGCAGTCGCAGTATTCCGTGGCCACATCAAGAGCTAGCTCAGGCTGCAAATACCGTTGCACAGTCTGCACAGGAGGGCAAAAAGATTGCCATTGCCTTTGGACGCGAAGAGCATGGGCTAACCAACCAAGAGCTGGCGCGCTGCACCTATCATATGAGCATCGATGCTAACCCTGAATACCCCGTGATGAATGTTTCGGCGGCCTTGCAAGTGGTCTGCTACGAGCTGCGAAAGCAAGCAATGGCCTGCCTTGACCAAGGTTCACGAATCGAAGAGCGTTGGGATAATGCACTCGCCGAGCAGGCCGACTTAGAAGGTTTGTATGGTCATTTTGAGCAAGTCTTGATCAGCAATGGCTTTATGAAAGCGGACGACCCAAGGCAAACCATGACTCGGATTCGACGTTTATTCAACCGAAGCCAGCTAGACAAACAAGAGCTGAATTTATTGCGTGGCATACTTGCGATGGCTGATAAATCCCCTAAGATGGCAAAATAGATAGATTCTGAGTGAGACGCAGGTGTTTAAACAAGTTCGAGACGATATCCGTTCGGTATTTGCCCGAGACCCAGCAGCGCGAACAACATTGGAAGTGGTGCTAACCTACCCCGGTTTGCATGCCCTATTATTCCATCGGCTATCGCATTGGCTGTGGAATCACCATCTCAAGCTTTTGGCGCGGGTGATCAGCGGCTTTGCGCGTTGGGTAACGGGTATTGAGATTCACCCGGGTGCAAAAATTGGCCAGCGATTCTTCATCGATCATGGCATGGGTGTGGTCATTGGTGAAACTGCCGAGATCGGTGATGACGTGACGTTATATCACGGTGTTACATTGGGCGGCACAACCTGGAATAAAGGCAAACGTCACCCAACACTTAAAAATGGTGTTGTGGTTGGTGCGGGCGCAAAAGTTTTGGGGCCATTTGAGATCGGCGAAAATGCGCGTATTGGCTCCAACTCTGTGGTGACCAAAGCGGTGCCTGCCAATGCAACAGTGATTGGCGTGCCGGGCAGAGTGCTTAAAGCCTCTTCTATCAGTGCAGAAGAGCGCAAAAAAGTCGCGGAAAAAATGGGCTTTGACGCCTATGGCGTCTCGGAAATGCCAGATCCGATTATCAGTTCATTAAAGACGATGGCTGAGCATATGGAAGCGTCAGACCAAAAGATGGAGGCCCTTTGCAAAGCGCTGAGAAAGCTCAACGTGGAGGTCAAAGATGTCGAGCTTCCTGATTTATGCAACGACCTGTTTCAAGAGTCTAAGGACTGACGCTATTCTTCGTCTGCCTGTGCAAGGCGAATGCGTTGCTGTTTTTGCTGATACTCAACTTTAGCGGTTTCGTAGTCTGCCTTTACACGCTCAAACTGTAGCTCCATATCTTCAACGCGTCGCTCTGATAGCTCTAAGTCTTCACGCACATCAGCGGCTGAAAGAACGGGTTTGCTTTTTGCCACTTGTTGGCTATCGATTCTGGCTTTGTAATTATCCGTGATATCTGTGCTTTTCATTGAAGCAGGAATGCCCGGATGGTTTTGCATGGAAGCTGGAATCTGTGCTTGGTTTTGATGGTTGTTGGAGTGAACCGCACTTCGGGCTTGCGACATTAGAAGCAATGCGCCGACAGCGATTATCCCTAGATTTTTGAAGCTCATTGTTTGTCTCTATTTATTACTGTATTACTCACTTTCGCGCATTGTTGGACGTAGATAAAGCGCGGTTCTGTAGCCTTTTTCAAGGCTTTTACATTGGCTTTGTAACCGAACGTTGATGCGCAAACAAAGTGATGTTTCTGCGTTACCGTCAATGTAAATCCCTGTATGAATTGTTAACAAATTGCTTCAAGTGTTTTTTTGCTTTAAGCGCCTTATCGCGCGTGCTTGGGTAAAAAGTAAACAAGAAAGCTTCGGTGCTTAATTTAAGCAGGGAACATTGGACGAGCCGTGCGTTAAATCGGATATTCCGAAAAGTTCATCAAAATATATTGATATAGATGATTTCTCTGCTATGATGCCCAGATGACTAACGTGGGCGAACTCCCTTTTTCTGATACTTTGTCCGAGACCAGCGCCGTGCTAAAGGTGTTGGGAGATGAGCTGCGTTTACAGATTTTTGCGATTTTGAATGAGCAGTCATATAGCGTTCAAGAGCTTTGTCAGTTGTTTGACGTTCGTCAGCCCAATATGAGCCATCATTTAAAGCTATTAAATGAGCAGGGTTTGATTGCCGCTCATAAGGAAGGTAACCGCATGTATTACGCGCAGGCGGTGCAGTTTCCTGAGCAGGTTGAGGTGGTGGTTGAAGCGTTAAGGGCGCAGTCGGAGCAGTGGTTATTGCCCGAGGCGGTGCTCGAGCAGG
>JBPEWS010000181.1:0-2720 GCA_052032465.1 Pseudomonadales bacterium | reverse complement strand
AGCAAGTTGGTGATTACGGTTCAACCTGAGATTCAGTGATCATTGCCTTGTTTGTGCGCATTGATAGCTAGGGGTTCAATGCGCGTTTTAAAAGGCCGAGCAAGGTGGTGACTTTGCTCGGTTTTTTTATACCTGCTTTTATGCCTTTTGGCTTTGCGTGGCGGGCTTTACGCCGCTGGGTTTCTCTAACGGTGAAAAGGGGCTAACCGAGAATATGCACGACACCGACCACAATGAACAGCAAGGCGGCAGCGATATGCGCCCAGCGAATCCAACGGTTATGCATAAGCTCGGATTGCGCAATGCGGCTGCCGGCATAAACCACGGGCACATTGGCTAGCAACATGCCGACAGTGGTGCCCAGCGTGACTAGCAAAACCTCTTGATATTGCGCGGCCAAAAGCACGGTGGCGATTTGTGTTTTATCGCCAATTTCGGCCAGAAAAAACAAGCAAGTGGCAACAATAAACGCGCCGTAACGGTCTAGGCGGGAGTTGATCGGGTCGGGCTTGTCAGGCACCAAAAGCCAGATAGCCAGCGCGATAAAGCTCATGCCGACTAGCCATTGCCCTGTGCTGCTTTCAAAGAACTGAGCCAGCCATGTGCCCAGCCAAGCAGAGGCGGCATGGTTAAGCAATGTGGCGAGCAAAATGCCCGCGATAATGCCCCATTTATTTCGAAAGCGCGTGGCAAGAACCAACGAGAGCAGCTGAGTTTTATCGCCGATTTCGGCAAGAGCAACGGTAAGCGTGGAGGTGAGTAGGGCGTCCAAATGTGGCTCCTGTAGTCAATGGATAGAGCGAAGTAGTTCGTGGAAGTAGTGTGGTGGTTTCTTGGATTGCTTGCAATAGTGGCGAGCCAGAGAGCGGGTAATTGATCATCAAGGCTAAAATGAGAATGACCTATCCATAGGGTTGTATTCATGTATTATTAAAACTCCATGCAAAAATGGCGTGCTCCATTTTGCTGATCATTTACTGCTATAGAGAATTTTGATGAAATTCAAATCACTGATTATTTTTGCCGTGCTTTTTGTTTCGGCTTGCACTGGCAACCCTGTCGAACAGTTTCAAGAAGATGCTGACTTGGCGCGTTTGGAGCATCTAGAGTATTGGACAGGGCTGATAGAAAAGTATTATGAAGTCGAAGGCAGCTATCCTTTTCAGGAGGATATTCAAGAAAGTGATGACATTGTGTTGGTCAAAATAGCGACCAAACAACAAATGCAATATTTGTCTTCGGGAGGCGAACAATACGACAAGCGTTTTGATAATAATCAATCGGGTTATTTCAAAGAGCGTTTAGTGAAAGATTTCGTTGCTGAGATTGAGTCGGTTCTGGGCGAAGAAATTGAGGAAAAGTACGATATTCAAAAGGTGCCTACAATCAGCCCGATTGGTTATTATTATTTTATCAATAAAGATGGCTACCTCATGTGGGTAACCTGTATCAGCTGCGGTGTGACTCAGATTTCAACTCTATTGATGGACGGCTATACGCCAACCATTAATATCGTTTCACAAGGCATGGTTGGGCAGGTCGCAAAAGCACTGACCAGAGAAGAAATGCTTAATCATCCTGTCTATAAGTCCTGGGTCTCAACGCCCTTTCACAATCGCGAGCAAGTTTACCGTCTGGTTGAGGAAAATAGTCGAGACTCGAAGTAGTTAACCCATCGCGGCTAAAAAAGCATCTGTTTTCAGATGGGTTTCTCGCATTGCTTTAAGTCTTTGGCACATGCAGACCCAAGGAAGGGGCGAATATAGCTGAGCTGGTTAGCTGAAATGAACAGGCTGAACCAAGAGCAAACCTTGGTCCTTGAGCACAGGGTGCTAGCGATGTCGCCTTACAACCATATTGTAGTGAGCTTTATCGAACGAGCCATGACTAAACTGTCACATTGACAGGTGTAATCCATTGGACTATGATTGAAGTATGCAAACTATCGTAGAATTGCCTGAATTTCTGAGAAGATCAGAAAAGCTTCTAGAGAACTCAGAAAGACAAAGCATTATTAATTATATAGCCACACACCCAGCCGCAGGCGAATTAATGCAAGGCACTGGCGGAATCCGTAAGCTGAGATGGTCTGCACAAGGTAAAGGGAAAAGTAGTGGAGTGAGAGTAATATATTACTTTCATAATGAAACTATTCCTTTATTTCTACTAACTGTATTTGGTAAGGGCGAAAAAGCAAACCTTACGAAAGCGGAACGAAATGAGCTAGCGAAATTTACGTTACTTCTTATCAAAAACTATGGAGGCCAAAATGAGTAAAGCATTTGATCGTATCAAACAGGGCCTTGATGAAGCTTTAGAGTTTTCAAAAGGCAACAAAGGAAAAGCAGTTGTACATGAATTTGCACCTGTGGATGTAAAGAATATCCGTGCAAAATTAGGAATGTCTCAAAATGAGTTTGCTTCGGCATTTGGGATAAGTGTAAATACATTGAGACACTGGGAGCGTGGAGATCGAAAACCCCAAGGCCCAGCTTTGGTTTTGCTTAATGTTGTAGCAAAAGAGCCTAAAGCCGTATTAAACGCATTAAGTGCATAAATTATTAATGTAATTCCTCAGGACAAGAGAGAAGGTTTGTGGGCAGAAGCCGAAGTGTTAAGACATGGGTAGCTGGTCTGTTTGATCTAGCTCGTTGTGCTGACGCTGCACAGCAGTAGTGTGGAGGTTTCTGGGCCTGCTTGCAATACTGGCGTGCTTTTAA
>JBPEWS010000180.1:0-3789 GCA_052032465.1 Pseudomonadales bacterium | reverse complement strand
ATGGAAGAGTCTGGCGGCTGGTTTGATGAGCTTAGCGATGAAGAAATTCTTGCCACACAGAAAATGCTGGCTGAAAAAGAGGGCGTATTCTGCGAGCCAGCCTCTGCGGCATCTTTAGGCGGTGTACTGCGCGACCTTAAAAATGGTAAAATCCCTGAAGGCAAAACCATTGTTTGTACGCTAACGGGTAACGGCCTTAAAGACCCAGATACAGCAATTGCTCAGTGCAAAGAAAGCGGCAATCTCGTTACGATTAATGCCGATCTTGAATCTGTTAAAGACGCGATTTTAGGCCAAGGTTAAATGGCGAGGCGTATTAGCCCTAATCGTTAATCTCGTAAAAAGGCGGCACCCTTCTAGGTAGCCGCCTTTTTTTGCAAGATACAAACCGTATTCAATGCAAACTGCACTAAATAAAAAGTCTTGTTGCTGCGCATAAAGCAAAACTTTCTGGCAGCTGGCTCAGCAACAAACCTCATCTACATTGCCAATCCCCTGCGCTTTGGCACAACATTTGGCCTCTTCAAGCGCCTCTTTACCCTCTTTTTGTTTGGCTTTTAGCCACATATGCGCAGCCCGTGTGCCTGTCCGACAAAAGCTCAATACTGGCTTGGGCAATGTGCTTAGCGCTTTTTCATAGGCGGCCACATCCTCCTCGCCATAGCTCATCGGCTTAACAGGGGCGAAATGAAACACCAAACCCAGTGCCTCGGCCGCCTCTTTGAGTGGTTGAACATGGCTAAAATCCTCCGCTTCACCTTCGCAGCGGTGGCAGATCACCGACTGAAACCCATCGGCCTTGGCTTGCTTCAGATCATCAATACTTATCATGCCGGTCACACAAAAATCATCACTTAAGCTTTTAATATCCATTGCTCGCTCCTAGAGTTTATTAACGGGGACTTTTAAATACACTTGGCCATTGTCCTCAGCTGGCGGCATATGACCTGCCCGAATATTCACCTGAACCGAGGGGATAATGAGCCGTGGCACGGCCAAATGCTTATCGCGCTCGGTACGCATTTGGACAAAGTCTTCCTGACTCACTCCCTCATGCACATGAATATTGCTTTGCTTTTGCTCGCCAACGGTCGTTTCGTGGACGTATTGATCGCGCCCTTTGGGCAGATAATCATGGCAAAGAAAAACGCGATACTCATCGGGCAAGGTAAAGATTTTCTGCACCGACTGGTACAATGTATTAGCATCGCCACCCGGAAAATCACAACGAGCCGTGCCATAATCAGGCATAAACAGCGTATCACCGACAAACACGGCATCACCGATAATATAAGTCAGGCAGGCTGGCGTATGCCCTGGCGTGTGCATCACTTGCACCTCAATCTCGCCGAGCATAAAACGATCTCCATCCTCAAATAAGTGGTCAAACTGACTGCCATCCAAGGCGAAATCTGTTTCAGCATTAAAAATCTTACCGAAAATCTTTTGCACATCGATAATATGCCGGCCTATGGCTGATTGACCGCCGAGCTTTTCCTGCAAATACGGCAGGGCCGATAAATGATCGGCATGTGCATGCGTCTCCAATAGCCATTCAACCGTTAAGCCTTGAGCATTTACATAGTCGATAATCTGATCTGCCTCCTCAAAGCCCATTCGGCCTGAGGCATAATCAAAATTTAATACCGAATCAATAATCGCGGCTTTTTTGGTTGCAGGATCACTAACGACATAACTATAGGTATTTGTTGGCTCATCAAAAAAAGCCTGAACAATGGGTTGTTTCATCACACACCTCTATATCTTAAAATGAAATATACATATTCAATATAGTGCTATTAAGATTTTTTTAAAGGGTGATCCGTCTGTTTTTTCAGACTTTATTGCCATAAGGCACCATGTTTTTATACCTCACTTTTTATCCCCCGCTTTTTTGTACCCCATGTAGGCAGTCTTCTGGCAACAATTTTTCAGCTTACACACCGCTTAGCTGATTACAAAGCCCATACAGCCAAGTGACTTTGGTCACTACCGAGCAGCTAATGCAAGCCGTTTAATGGTATGACTCATTGAACACAGGGACCATCATGCCAGTTGCTCTTAAGCCATTCTTGTTATCTAGCGCTCTTTTAACACTGAGCTCCTTTAGCTTTGCGATGACCAGCGCGAATGACATTGGGCTGGTCGCCCTTGAAGATGGCGAGCTGAACGAGGTTCGTGGCGCAGCCTTGTTTGATATTAGCCAAACGATAGACAGCAATGGCGTTCAATTCATGCGGTTTTTAGTCAACGCTCGCCTCGAACTGAATGCCAATATTGGCGAGGTCAAACTGGGCGATCCAGCCAACCCCGATATCTGGCTCCAAGATGTCACGCTCAGTGGCGGCTCGGGCCCCACCAGTAAAGCCACATTGGTTCGCCCTTTTCTTGAATTTGCCATGAAAAACTATAACATCCCTGAGCAGCGCCAGCTCATCGGCCTTAGAATCGGTGCCGAAGGTGGCAGCGGAGTGATGGGCGTCGGCAGTCAAGACACCTCGGTACAATGTTTTTCGCAGGGCATCTGCTCAGACACTGGCATTCAAGCGTTGCATGGCTATATGGTGACTCGCCCTGCTATCGCTCGGTTCAATGTGGGCGCCATCGACCTATCGGGCTATCTCCAGGCTCGGCGCGACCAAACCGTCTTTGACTTCGGTAATTACAGCAAAGTCCCCGACCCCTATTACTACCCCAATGAGTTTCTAACTTCGGCCGAAGGCGGCGGTTCTCAAAATAGTTTTGAAGACCACTTCAATAATAATAATTTCTGGGCACCCGTTGGTGGTGATTACTGCTTCTTATGCAATGACTACAACGAAGACCATGCCGAGGCAGGTCAAATCGATAACACCATCCAAGCCATCGGCAACGGTAGCAACTTTGGCAGCCCACAAGGCGCGGGCGACGTAGGCTTTCAGCTCAAACAAGTGCTACCGGGGGTGCAACTGACGACCGAGATTCCTGAAATCACCTTTTACACCGATAATGGTCCACTGGATAAACTGACCATTGCCTTAGCAGACATCCCTTATTATCAATTCATCATCACCGATGAGCTGGATGAAAATGATGCTCCGATTGTGGATACCGCCAATGCCACTGTGACAATGAGTGGCGCCGCTGAGGCAAAATATGTGGATGCACTATTAAACCTTAACGATCTTGATATTACCCTTGTGGGCACGATCAATAATGTTCGATTCAGTGCCATCCTAGAAGAAGAATTGCGATTCCTCCATCGCTTCAACTTAGGCGGCAGTAATGGCAATCTCGGCTTAAGCATTAGCCTTCAGTCTGAGGAGGTTCATTGGCCAGATGCTATAGCCCCAGCTCATAAAGGCTATTGGCTATCTTTTGAAGAGCCTGTTGATTTGGGCGCTGATCTTGGCGTGGTACCACAGGTCATTTATGCTGACGAATCCAGCTATCGCCAGCTTGAGGTTTCCCTTGAACGCGGTATTTTAACGCAAGCATACCCAGGCTTAGTGGCCGGCTTATTAACGCCGGTACCCTTTGGCGACTTAGATATCGATTACTCGATTTATCAAGAAATCAGCACGGTCCCAATCGGCGAAGCGCAGGCCCCTCCTATCAACTGCTATGGGGGCGTCGACTGCTTCTAAACAAAAAAACGACAACCCATGACTAAAGTCACTCGTCAAAGGCTTTATTTTTGTTAACGTAACGGCTATGTTAGAAATCATCCCCAAGGAAAGGATGTCAATTGATGAAAATTTCCATAGTCGACGATCATGCCATGGTGAGAGACGGACTTAGCGCGCTCAT
>JBPEWS010000018.1:0-2756 GCA_052032465.1 Pseudomonadales bacterium | reverse complement strand
TCAAGTAAGGTATGGTCATACTTATGCTGGATGACTTTGGCGATTTGTCGGACAAATTCAATTTCTCTGGTATGCGACATGCTCCCGTGATAGCAGTAAGTCACCAGTTTTTTCTCGGTCTTCGGCTTGTACACAGGTGGCAGAACATGATCATTCGCAAGGCCTTTTTGCTCAGCTAAGCGTTCAGTTGAAACCCATTTCCCGCAGTGCTTTAGATACTTTTTATAGGACCAGTAACGCCATAAGTTTCGACGTCGATAATGAAGCGGAAAGGAGCTGTCTTTAATGAGGTCGGTGATATTGTCATCAGTAAAGTAGATGGCTTGATAATCGGGTTGTTTCATTAGCCATTTGAACGCATCGACGGCAATGTGTCGGACAAAAATGATCGTTTGACCCCGATAAATCGTTTGCAGGTCATTGAGCAGGTTTTCGCTATGGCTATCCAGCGCATAATATTGGTTAAACTCGTGTTCGCGGAGTTTAAAGTAGATATCAACGGTGGCGGATGATAACTCGCCGATCACGATGACATCCATCGTTGGTACATCCGTTGTCGGTATATGGCTGGGAGTCACTCAGTATCGTCTCGTTTTATGACAAATCTTGGGCAGTATAACATGGCTAAAACCATCGGCTAGTTATGGATGCAAGCCGAATTTAATTGCGTTATCATTGACTGCTTTGCCAAATATTGAGGTGCTTTTTTCGTGGCTAAAACTCTTTACGATAAATTGTGGGATGCCCACGTCGTTAAACAACGTGAGGATGGAACCGCACTTATTTATATTGATCGTCAAATTATTCATGAAGTGACATCGCCACAGGCGTTTGAAGGCTTGCGTATGGCGAATCGAAAGCCTTGGCGCGTTGAGTCTGTGCTGGCGACACCTGATCATAATGTCCCCACAACGTCGCAGCGCTCTATTGCCGATATTGAAGATGAGACGTCTCGAATCCAAGTTCAAACCTTGGACGATAATGTTCACGAATTTGGTATCACCCAGTACGGCATCAATGATAAGCGTCAGGGTATTGTCCATGTGGTCGGTCCTGAGCAGGGCTTTACTCAGCCGGGTATGACGATTGTTTGTGGTGATTCACATACAGCGACTCACGGCGCGTTTGCCGCTTTGGCACACGGCATTGGCACATCTGAAGTTGAGCACGTGCTGGCAACGCAATGTTTGATTCAGCGCAAAATGAAAAACATGCTGATCAGCGTCGAGGGTAAGCTCGCTAAAGGCGTTACCGCCAAAGATGTGGTGCTTTATATCATTGGTCAGATTGGAACAGACGGCGGAACAGGCTATGCGATTGAGTTTGCAGGTAGTGCGATTCGCTCTTTGAGTATGGAAGGGCGTATGACCGTTTGTAATATGGCCATTGAAGGTGGTGCGCGTGCGGGTATGGTGGCTGTCGATGAAAAAACCATCGCCTATATGAAAGATCGTCCGTTTTCGCCAAAAGGTGATGCTTGGGAGCAAGCTGTCGCTTATTGGGAAACGTTGGTATCAGATGAGGGTGCCCACTTTGATACGGTTGTTGAATTACGAGCTGAAGATATTCGTCCTCAAGTGAGCTGGGGAACATCACCAGAAATGGTGATCAATGTGAATCAGCCATTGCCTTTGCCTGAGAATGAGCAAAATGATGTGAAGCGACGTGGAATGGAGCGTGCCTATGAATACATGGATTTAAAACCCGGTATTGCTACGCAAGAAATCCCGATTGATCGAGTGTTTATTGGCTCTTGTACTAACTCTCGTATTGAGGATCTGCGTGAGGCGGCTGAATTTGCTAAGGGTAAACAGGTGGCGAGCTCGGTGAAGCAAGCGCTAGTGGTTCCGGGCTCGGGCTTAGTGAAAGAGCAGGCCGAAAAAGAAGGCTTAGACGCCATATTTAAAGCGGCGGGCTTTGAATGGCGTGAACCGGGTTGCTCGATGTGTTTGGCTATGAATGCGGATCGACTGGGTGAGGGTGAGCACTGTGCTTCAACATCAAACCGAAACTTTGAAGGTCGTCAAGGTAAGGGTGGACGCACGCATTTGGTGAGCCCGGCGATGGCCGCGGCAGCTGCGATTCACGGTCACTTTGTCGATATTTCACAGGAGTCTTAAGATGCAAAAATTTACTGAGCTTAATGGGCTGGTTGCGCCTTTGGATCGCGCGAATGTTGATACGGATTTGATCATCCCTAAGCAGTTCTTAAAATCGATTAAACGCACAGGCTTTGGCCCTAACTTGTTTGATGAGTTGCGCTATCTTGATGAAGGAGCGCCAGGCAAAGACAATAGCAAGCGACCGCTTAATCCGGATTTCGTGCTAAACAAAGATCGCTATCAAGGTGCAGAGGTTTTGCTGGCGCGTAAAAACTTTGGTTGCGGCTCAAGCCGAGAACATGCGCCATGGGCTTTGCTGGATTTTGGTTTTCGTTCAGTGATTGCGCCAAGCTTTGCCGATATTTTTTATAATAACTGCTTTAAAAACGGTATCTTACCGATCATTTTAGACGAGGCCATTGTGCAGCGCTTATTTGAGCAGGTTGAGGCAAACGAAGGCTACAAGCTTGTTATTAACTTGCCAGAGCAGGTAGTGGAATGCCCTGATGGTGAGCGATTTGCCTTTGAAATTGATGCCTTTCGTAAACATTGCCTGATCGAAGGTTTGGATGATATTGGGCTGACTTTACAAGACGCTCAAGCCATCCGCGATTATGAGCAAGAGCGTAAAACCATTACGCCTTGGATGTTTAC
>JBPEWS010000179.1:0-11036 GCA_052032465.1 Pseudomonadales bacterium | reverse complement strand
AAATTAGCCCTGCCATTTAATTTTAAGAAAAGATTAAGCAATGGCGAACAACACAACCCGGAGTGTATATGAAGTCCTACGACAACCCTGAAAATTTAAGCCAATGTCCTTTTCGCGGCACCCGCGTCGGTGGTGCACTTGGCTCTGGCCCGCAGATCGATGACTGGTGGCCGAATCGCTTAAAAGTCGAGCTGCTTCATCAAAACCCAGCCGAGGCAAACCCATTACACGATGTTGACTACAAAGCCGCGTTCAATGCGATTAATTACGATCAACTCAAGGCCGACATCAAGGCCATGTTGACCGAATCCAAGGCATGGTGGCCAGCAGATTATGGCAATTACGGCCCGCAAATGGTACGCATGGCTTGGCACTCAGCGGGGACCTATCGCATTGCTGATGGACGAGGTGGCGCAGCCGAGGCGATGCAACGCTTCGCACCCATTAACTCTTGGTGGGATAACGGCAATATTGATAAATCGCGCCGTCTCATTTGGCCGATTAAGCAAAAATATGGTGCGGCAATTTCATGGGCCGATTTGATTATTCTGACGGGTAACTGCGCACTAGAAATTATGGGCTTCAAAACGTTTGGTTTTGGTGCGGGACGAATCGATGCCTGGGAGCCAGATCGCGGCACCTATTGGGGCAGTGAGTTCTGGGATGGTAAGCGTGTGGGCGAGGCGCAAACACAAAAAGATAGCTCCGCCTCGAAGTGTCCTGTTGATCACGGCTCAGAAAAGTACGCGGGCCATCCGGGTGAAATGGTCACTCGTACTCAGCGCTGGGAAGGTGAGCCGGGTGATGAGTATTATGACCTTGAAAACCCGCTGGCAGCAACGAATCAGGCGCTGATCTACGTTGACCCAGAGGGGCCTAATGGTAACGGAAAACCCTTAGATTCAGCCTTGGATATCCGAGAAACCTTTGCGCGCATGGCAATGGACGATGAAGAAACGGTCGCATTAATTGCAGGTGGTCACGCTTTTGGTAAAAGCCACGGCATGGTGTCAGCCGAAGAAGTCGGACCTGCGCCAGAAGGCGCACCGATTCAGGCTATGGGCCTCGGTTGGCAAAACCCTGAAGGCACAGGTTTCGCTCAATACACAATGACCAACGGTATTGAAGGCTCGTGGACGCCAAACCCCATTCAGTGGGATAACGATTACCTGAAAAACCTGTTTGCCTACGACTGGGAGCAAACAAAAAGCCCTGCGGGCGCCGTTCAGTGGAAACCGAAAACTTCAGATGCGCCAAAAACACCCGATGCCCATGAAGAAGGCAAAATGAACGAGCTAATGATGATGACATCAGACTTGGCTCTTAAAGAAGACCCGATTTACCGCGAGATCTGCCTTAAGTTTATCGATGACTTTGACTATTTCTCCGATGTCTTTGCGCGTGCATGGTACAAGCTGACGCACCGCGATATGGGCCCGAAAGTGCGTTATTTAGGGCCAGAAGTTGCCGAAGAAGAGCTGGCGTGGCAAGACCCGATTCCTGCTTGCGACCATGAGTTGATTAACGAACAGGACATCGCCGAGCTAAAAGCTGAAATTTTGAACAGCGAGATACCAGCTACAGCCTTCATTTCTGCCGCTTGGGCTTCGGCATCGAATTATCGCCACACGGACAAACGCGGTGGAGCTAATGGTGCTCGCGTTCGTCTAGATCCTCAAATTAACTGGGCCGTTAACCGCCCAGATGAGCTCAAAAATGTGCTAGCCGAGCTTGAGTCCGTGCAATCAGCCTTCAATGCTAAGCAAAGTGGCAATAAGCGTGTCTCACTGGCGGATTTAATCGTACTGGCGGGTGCTGCGGCGCTAGAACAGGCGGCTCAAGCATCAGGCGTTGATGCTGTGGTGCCTTTTGTGCCAGGTCGTATGGATGCAACGCAGGAACAAACCGACATCGAAAGCTTCGAATGGCTGAAGCCGGTTTCAGATGGTTTCAGAAACTATCATGACGATAGCGTGGGTTACCATGTTCATGCAGAACAAATCTTCCTCGACCGAGCGCATTTGCTCAGCCTCACAGCACCTGAATGGACAGTGTTAGTTGGCGGCTTGCGTGTGCTAGACCAAAACTGGGATCACTCATCGCTAGGCGTGTTCACTGACAACGTTGGCGTATTAAGCAATGACTTTTTCAAAGTGCTGACCAGCATGGATTATGCTTGGGAACCAGCCAACAAACAAGAAACGCTATTTAACGTTAACTCCCGTGACACAGGCGAAACCCAATACACAGCCAGCCGCTGCGACTTGATCTTCGGCTCAAACGCGCAGTTACGAGCCATTGCTGAAGTCTATGCCTCTGATGATGGTCATCAGCGCATGGTCAAAGACTTCATCAAGGCTTGGGACAAAGTCATGATGCTTGATCGTTTTGATCTAGAAGGCTAAACAGCGCTATCAAGGGCGCAAACTTGCGTCCTTAACTAACGCACTTTGCAGCCTGCCTGCTGCAACACCAAACGCCAGCCCTAACTTGCTGGCGTTTTTTTATGCCTTGGCAATGGCGCATTTCCCATTTTTATCTTCATGCTTGCGCGATCAGCTCGGCTAGGGTAGTTTATGGGTTAGTACTCAAGTGTTAGGGTGCATGTTTTTATAAAGGAGATTTGAGTTATGGAAGATTCTTCAATTGAGTCAAAGAGTTCCCCGGAAACCTCGAAAAGGTCCTCCAAGATAAATGCATATGCACACTAATAAGCTGTTATGTGAAATGATGAAATCGGAAGTCAGAGAACAACTTGAGAACATGAGGCACCAATATGAGGGTAAGTCTTATGAGGACCTCAAATCACTTAAATGGATTGAGAAAGATCCAATCCTGATAAAAAAGAAGAAGTATCACCCAGCGATTTGGTCAGAGGTATTTCCCGATGAAGAGCTGTTGTTTGTCGTCCAACTTACAAGGTGGTATTTTCTGAAAATATTCGGTTCTACTGATTGTATTGGTTTCACTCTAAACAAAGAAGGTAAGCTCAATCATGTGGATGAGTATTGGCTAATGCATGAGGTAGGCCACCCGTGAAATCACATAACAAGTTGCTGTTGTCGCGCTACGCGCTGGGACAAACTACGCTGCGCTTCGTTTGCCCCAAAGCAAGGCGTTAGCCTTACAGGAAAAATATGAACTACGACGCACAACAAATAATTCAGCGTGAACTAGATTCAGGAGAAAAACTAATTTGGGCTGGCTTCCCAAAGCAAGGAACCGTGCTGAGAGGATCTGATGTGTTCATGATTCCATTCAGTCTTCTATGGGGTGGTTTTGCGATTTTTTGGGAGGTTATGGCGCTCAGTATCCCCAAAGACGATGCTGGCGCTGTAGCTTACGTTTTTCCTCTATTTGGCCTCCCATTTGTCATTGTTGGGCTGTACATGATTTTCGGCCGATTTATCTACGACTCAAAAAAGCGAGCAAAAACGTTCTATGGTCTAACAGACCAAAGAGCCATTATTGTCTCTGGCTTTTTCAGTAAAGGTGTAAAAAGCCTTAATCTGGCTACGTTAACTGACGTCAACCTCACAGAAAAAACCGACTTGTCAGGCACAATTTCATTTGGCCATGAAAACCAAATGGCCAACTTCTTCGGAGGCAATAGTTTTCCGGGTATGGGAGGCAGCAATGTGCCTAAATTTGAGCTAATAGAAAATGCCAAAGATGTCTACAACAAACTTCGAGCGCAACAAAAAGGCTAACAAGGCAAAGCAGTTCGCGGCTGGTGCCGCCGGACTCGCTACGGCTCGCCGTTTAGCGGAGCGTTATACGTATTAAGGGATTACAGTGCTAATAGAGCTACAATATTTTTTATGGTTATGCTCAATGACGCCATCTTTGGTCATTTACGCATGGCCTGTAACACTGGTAGTGATAGCATATACCGCTATTACGGTCTGGGTTTGGGCAAGGCAACAACCCAAAGCTATAATTAATTGGTTCGGTACTATCGGTGTTTACTTTATAATTTTTGCTATTTTAGTATACGGTACGCTTCATAGGGCGGGTGAAAATTGGCAGCCCCAAGCATACTCTCATTTAGTTAATTATATTGTCTTGGCATTTTTAGGTTTGCAGCTTAGCTTAAGTGGCTATTTAATTTATCGCGCCAACATTGGTGCTCGGCTGTTAACTTCATCAGTTTTGGTTTGGGCTATGTATTTTTCATTATCAGCCTCTTTTATCACTCTTATGTCGGTAACTGGTCAATGGCTTTAAAACGTATAACAAACACATTAAAAATCGCCCACAAAAAAACGTGGGCTGGACTCGCTGTCGCTCGCATTTTATGTGGGCGTTACACGTCTTAAGGAATCAGCATGATCGTAATTTATGGAATCAAAGAAAAACTTAATCCGATAAAAGCAAGGTTGTCGGATGTTATTCATAGCTGCATGCAAAGTGTTCTCGGCATGCCAGTGTAGTGGTACATTAAATTTGGTCACGTAATAGGAGGTGCTACAATGGCAACTTTACTAGAAAGTGACTTAATGATGGGTAAACAGAAACGACCACGTTACTCGCCCGAGTTTAAACTTGAATGTGCGCAGCTGGTGTCAGATCAAGGGTATTCGATACGAGAAGCAGCGGCATTGATGGGGGTCGGCAAGTCGACCTTAGATAAATGGGTGCGTAAGCTACGCCATGAGCGTGAAGGTGTTGTTTCTTCAGGCAGCCCTATTTCGCCAGAGCAACGTGAAATTGCTGAATTGAAGAAGCAAGTGAAGCGTTTGGAGCTTGAGAAAGAAATTTTAAAAAAGGCATCCGCTCTCTTAATGTCAGACAGCATGAACGGTTTACGTTAGTGAAACGGCTTAAGAGAGCTTATGCCATAAAAACGCTTTGTAGATTATTTGAGATACATAGGTCCAGCTTTTCATACTGGCTTCATCGCAAGTCTGTGATTAACCAAGAACAGTTGCGTGAACGAGCTGTAGTTAGACGCATTCACACACTCAGTAACGGCTCTGCTGGCTCACGTACTATTGCCACAGCATCGGCTAACGAGGGCGTGCCTATCAGTCGTTACAAGGCACGTAAGCATATGCGTGCTATGGGCTTAGTGAGCTGTCAAATACCAAAGCATCGTTATAAAAAATGTGGTCATGAGCATGTGGTTATTGCCAATGCACTTAATCGACAATTTACGCCATCAAAGCCTAATCAAATTTGGTGCGGCGATGTCACCTATATTTGGATAGGTAATCGTTGGGCGTATTTAGCGGTTGTTTTGGATTTATATGCAAGACAAGTTGTGGGTTGGGCATTATCTACCTCACCCGATAGTGAGTTAACAACTACCGCCTTAAGAAATGCGTTCGAGTCACGAGCAAGACCTAAAGGCTTGCTCTTCCACTCTGACCAAGGCAGTCATTATAGCAGCTTGAAATTCAGACAGCAGATATGGCGTTATCAAATAAAGCAAAGTATGAGCCGTCGCGGTAATTGCTGGGACAATGCGCCTATGGAGCGCTTTTTTAGGAGCCTGAAATCAGAATGGATACCAGAAACAGGGTATCATTCGTTTCATGCGGCAAAAGTTGAAATTGGTCGCTATATTGCGGGCTATTACTCTCAAATACGACCACATACATTTAACGGTGGGTTAGCGCCCACTATAGCTGAGGCAAGATATTATCAACTTGCCTCTTAACTTGTGACCAATTTTTGTTGACCACTACAAACGTAGCCTCGGTTGCGCTCGCTATGAATAGGTGCGCCGAATTCGTCTTGGAGTTGTTTGATAATCTCGTAAAAGCGGCTTTTGCCGATCTCGATCTCTTCTTGTAGTTTTGTTCTGGGAACTGGGTATTTCGATTCTTTTAGTATTGAAATTAGGCGATGCAGGCGGTTGTAGTCCGTCACTGAGATTTCCTTTTTCCAGTTGCTTGGTGGACTTTTATTCTTGCTGATTATTGATGCGGTGACTATCCCTTGTTTGGGGTATTTATTTTATGGATAAGGGCTTGGCGGTGGGTGGCTAGCCTGAGCAAGGCCAAAAGGCAGCTCAGGCTATTATGCGCCAAGTGTTTAGACCAGTAGGCGACGGATGTCTTCGAGTCGGCTAGCGAAGTAGGCGCTGAATTTAGCGGCTAAGACGCCATCGATCACGCGGTGGTCGTAGCTGAGTGAAAGCGGCAGCATGAGCCTTGGCTCGAAGTTGCCGTCGCGGTATTTGGGTTCAAGCTCGCTGCGTGTGATGCCCATAATGGCGACTTCAGGCTCGTTGACGATAGGCGTGAAGCCTGTGCCGCCAATATGCCCAAGCGAGGAAAGGCTGAAGCAGCCACCTTGCATGCTGTCGGCGGTGAGCTTGCGGTTACGTGCTTTGTCGGCCAGTTCGTTGATTTCGTTGGCGATTTCGCTGAGCGACTTTTTATCGGCATCGTATATCACAGGCACCATCAGGCCATGTGCAGTATCAACGGCGATGCTGATATGGAAATATTGTTTGAGGATCAGCGTTTGGCCGTCTGGGTCAAGCGAGCTGTTCACACGTGGGTAAGCCTTAAGCGCTGCCACGGCTGCTTTAACCAAAAACGGCAGCAGGGTGAGCTTGGTGCCGCCTTCTTTGAGTGCGGCGTTTTCTTGCTTGCGGAAGGCCTCTAGCTCGGTGATGTCAGCTTTTTCATGATGGGTAACATGCGGGATACGCAGCCATGAGTTATGCGTGTTTTCGCCAGTGAGTCGGTTGATTTTGGTGAGCTCTTGGCGCTGCGTTTTGCCGAACTTGCTGAAATCAACAGCTTTGGCTGGCGGCAGGCTAAAGCCTGAGGCATTGTTTGAGGTTTTGTTATTAAGTGCCGTTTTAACAAAGGCTTCGATGTCTTCTTTGAGGATGCGGTCATGTGGGCCGGTTCCTGAGACTTTGCCGAGGTCTACGCCGAGTTTGCGCGCCATTTTGCGCGTGGCTGGGCCTGCATGAGCTTTAGCGTTTTCGCTGCTGCGGCTTGGCTTGGTGGCTGCGGCTGCGCTTGCGCTGGCTTTATGCTTGTTTTCTGTGGCTTTGGGTTTTTCCTCAGCTGGCTCAGTCGCCCCAGTCGCTTGAGTTGATTCAGCCGCTTGAGCCGCTTCAGTTGAATCAGCCTGGGGCGTGCCTTGGCTTTGTGATGAGCTTTCTGCGCTTTTCAGCTCGATAATCGCGTCGCCTTGGCTGACTTTGTCATCGACAGAAACGAGAATTTTGCTGATCACACCTGAAGCAGGGCAGGGCACATCCATCACGGCTTTGTCGGTTTCAAGGCTTATGAGTGGGTCTTCTTCGCTGACGCTGTCGCCTTCTTTGACCAGAATATCGACAATGGGGACGTCGGTGAAGTCGCCAATGTCAGGAACGCTAATGGTTTGCGTTTGGGCATTTACGTTATTTTTTTCAGCGCTATCGCCTTTGTCTTTGCTTTCGCTTGAGCTGGGCTTTGGTTTTTCAGGAGCTGAGGCTCCGGCTTTGCTTTCGTCTTGCTCGTCGCTGCTTTTTTCCTCCCCTTCACCTCTAGGCTGGCTTTCAGCAGAGTTATCGGCGCTTGAGCCCGCCTCAGACTCGATCAGTAAAATAACATCGCCTTGGCTGACTTTATCGCCTTCTTTAACCAGAATTTCGGTGATCTTGCCGGCTTTTTCGGCGGGCACGTCCATCACGGCCTTGTCGGTTTCGAGGCTGATCAGTGGGTCTTCTTGTTGAATGGTGTCACCCACGCTGACGAGAACATCAACGATTTCGACCTCTTCGAAGTCGCCAATATCTGGAACTTTGATTTCAATACTCATGAGGTGTCCTTATCGTTTAGCTGGGTCGTCGGCATCGGCGTGGATGCTGTATTGTTTGATCGCGTCTTGCACGGCTTGGGCGTCAATTTGGCCAGCATCGGCCAGCACGCTGAGAGCGGTGACGACGATATGGAAACGGTCTACTTCAAAGAAGCTGCGCAGTTTTTCGCGGGTGTCGGAGCGGCCAAAGCCATCTGTGCCAAGCACGTGGAAGGGCTGAGTGAGCCCTGCGCGGATTTGCTCGGCGTAGCTGGTTTGATAGTCGGTGGCGGCAACAGTGGGCAGCTCAGTGGCGCCTAAGGTTTGCTCGACATAGGCTTTTTTGCGCTCTTGCAGCGGGTGCAGGCGGTTATAGCGCAGGCAGTGCTGAAGGTCGCGGCCTAGCTCGTTAAAGCTGGTGGCGCTCCAGATATTGGCTTCGACGCCGTGGTTGTCTTTAAGCAGCTGGGCGGCGGCCAGTGTTTCTTGCATGATGGCCCCTGAGGATAACAGGTTAACTTGGGCGTTCTCTGCTTGTTCAAAGCAGTATAGGCCTTTGATAATGCCTTCTTCAGCGCCTTCTGGCAGTGCTGGCTGCGGTGTGTTTTGGTTGAGCACGGTGAGGTAGTAATAGACGCTTTCGTTGTCTTGATACATGCGTTTTAAACCATGCTGGATGATCACCACCAGCTCGAAGCCAAAGCTTGGGTCGTAGGTGATGCAGTTAGGGATGGTGCCGGCAATGATGTGGCTGTGGCCATCTTCATGTTGCAAACCTTCGCCATTGAGCGTGGTGCGCCCTGATGTACCGCCCAGCAAAAAGCCACGGGTTCGGCTATCGCCTGCGAGCCATGCAAGATCGCCAACACGCTGGAAGCCAAACATTGAGTAGTAGATGTAAAAGGGAATCATCGGCAGGTCATTATTACTGTAGCTGGTGCCTGCGGCGATGAACGAGGACATAGCGCCGGCCTCGTTAATGCCTTCTTCGAGGATTTGCCCAGCGGCATCTTCTCGGTAGAACATGATCTCGTCTTTGTCTTCAGGGGTGTAGAGCTGGCCTAAGTGGCTGTAGATGCCGAGCTGACGAAACAGGCCTTCCATACCGAAGGTGCGCGCTTCGTCAGGGACAATCGGTACGACACGGTTGCCAAGCGCTTTATTGCGGGTTAGCTCGGTGAGCATGCGCACAAACACCATTGTGGTTGAGGCTTGGCGATCGCCGCTGTCTTTGAGCAGTTTTTCAAAGCTTTCAAGCGCAGGGATGTCGAGGCTTTCAGAATCAGCTTTTCGCTCTGGGAGAAAGCCGCCAAGCTGCTCGCGCTGTTTGAGGTAATACTGCATTTCTTCGCTATCATTATCAGGACGAATGTAGTTCGCGTTGACGATGTCGTCTTCTGATAGTTGCAGGTTGAAGCGCTCGGCAAAGTATTTGAGGTGTTCTTCATCCAGCTTTTTTTGCTGATGCGCGGTGTTTTGGCCTTCACCTTGTGAGCCCATGCCGTAGCCCTTAACGGTTTTGGCAAGGATAACGGTCGGCTGGCCTTGCGTATTCACCGCTTCATGGTAGGCGGCATAGACTTTATGTGGGTCATGGCCTCCTCGGTTTAGCTTGAAGATTTCTTCGTCGCTGAGGTGCGAGACCATGCGCTTTAAGTCTGGGTCTTTGCCAAAGAAATGCTCACGGGTGTAAGCGCCGCCTTTGGCTTTGTAGTTTTGGTATTCGCCATCAATGGTTTCGTTCATGACTTGGCGAAGTTTGCCATTGCTGTCGCGGGCGATAAGGTCGTCCCAGTAGGAGCCCCAGATCACTTTGATGACTCGCCAGCCTGAGCCGTGGAAGTCGGCTTCAAGTTCTTGGATGATCTTGCTATTGCCGCGAACAGGCCCGTCGAGGCGCTGCAAATTGCAGTTAACCACGAAAATGAGGTTGTCGAGTTTTTCTCGGGCGGCGAGGTTGATCGCGCCGAGAGTTTCAGGTTCGTCCGTTTCTCCATCGCCGATAAAGCACCAAACTTTGCGCTTTGAGGTGTCGGCTAGGCCACGAGCATGGAGGTATTTTAAAAACCGCGCTTGGTAGATCGCGGTGATCGGCCCAAGCCCCATCGATACCGTTGGAAACTGCCAAAACTCGGGCATCAACCAAGGGTGAGGGTAGGAGGAGAGGCCGTTGCCATCGACTTCTTGACGAAAGTTATCCATTTGCTCTTCGCTGATCCGCCCTTCCATGAAGGCGCGGGCGTAGATACCTGGTGAACAGTGGCCTTGGATATAAACCAAATCTTGGCCATCTGGGTGGTCATGGCCTTTCCAGAAGTGGTTAAAGCCAATGTCATAGAGTGTGGCCGATGAGGCAAAAGAGGCAATATGGCCGCCTAGGCCGTCATGTTTTTTGTTCGCGCGGATCACCATAGCCAAAGCGTTCCAACGAATAATGGAGCGCAGCTTATGCTCGATCTCTGGGTTGCCGGGAAATTCAGCCTGATTACGGCGCGAAATGGTGTTGATATAACTGGTGCTGGCGGTGAAGGGGATATTCACGCCTTTGCGGCGGGCTTCGTGGAGCAGGCGCTCGATAATATAATGGCCGCGTTCGTTACCTTCGATCTCCAATACAGAGTTTAGGGCGTCTAGCCACTCTTGGGTTTCGGTGGCGTCGGTGTCTTTGTCAAAATCAATCATCGTTTAACCTTGTGAGTTGATGGATGAAATAGGCGATTAGCCTTTATTTTATCCTAGCAGAAAAAGATCGCTGAGGTCAGCTTTTAATCGTTGTGTCATGTACGGTCGGTTTTTCGTGGCTCAAAACGGTGGGCCGCGCGGTTCTTTTGGCAATCTTCTGGGGCAAAAAGCTGGCCGTTCATAGCCAGATAAACCCCGGGTGAGCTCAGAAGCGCAGCGGCACAGGCAAAGCCTAAATTAAAATCAGCATCGGTGGTTTTCATTCGAGCGGGGCGCATGGCGCCAACCAAAATGACAGTTTTGCCTTGCGAATTATCAGCCAAGGCCTGTTCGATCGCCTGCGCTGTTTGCACCATGCTGTCTGTGCCATGAGTGATGAGCAGGCGCTTGCACGAGCTGTCTATCACCGCTTTAGCCACTTGCGCTCGGTCGTTGTCGTCCATGTCGAGGCTGTCTTTTTGCATCAGGCTTTGGTGGCTGATACTGAGGTTTACATTGGCTTGCTCAAGTATGCCAATGGCTTGGCTGTCGCCGATGGTGAAATCGGAGGCGGCATCGTAGTAAATTTTATCGAAGGTGCCGCCACAGCTGATCAAATGAAG
>JBPEWS010000178.1:0-2420 GCA_052032465.1 Pseudomonadales bacterium | reverse complement strand
TTTTAACCACAGGACATAGAGCACTTCGTTAATATTGATACCCTGCTGGTCTTGGAGCTGGATTAAACGTTGCGCATTATGGCCTTGAGCATAAAACTGACAGGCAAACGACCAAAGAGCGTCGCTATTACCCGTCATAATCAACCTTAATGATCAGGAAGCTTTGGCGTTTATCACCAAGCATAAAGCTAAATTCATCGTCGAGATGTTTGCCTAATATGGCCTTGGCGAAGGGTGATTTGAAGCTGATGTTTTCTTTGCTGTCGCCAATTTCATCACTGCCGACAATGCGATAAGTAAAGGTCTTCTCCTGCTCGTCTTCCACGGTGACGCGAGCACCAAAAAAAACTTGTTCACGATTGGCGGGTTTATCTTGGACAACGTTTAGGTGTTCTAGTCGCTTATTCAGGTAGCGGATACGCCGATCGGTTTCACGCAGTTGCTTTTTGCCATAGATATACTCGGCGTTTTCAGAGCGGTCGCCCATTGCAGCGGCCTCTTTCACTTTTTCGGTGATTTCAGGGCGTTTCACTTTCCAAAGGTATTTGAGCTCGCTTTCTAATTTGGCGTAGCCCTCTGGCGTGATGTAGTCTTTGAGCATGAGGTAAAGTTTGAGCTGGCTCTAGCGGGTGTGGGTAATAACCTGCCCATCATGCGCGACCAGAGCAACATCTGCAGGGCGAAGGGCAAAAAGCCCGTTGGTCACAACGCCAGGAATTTGATTAAGCTTTTCTTCAAGCTGCGCAGCGACAGCGATATCGAGGTTATATACGTCTAGGATTTCATTGCCGTTGTCCGTGATCACACCTTCACGATATTCTGGCTGTCCGCCGAGCCCAATAATCTTACGAGCAACAAAGCTGCGCGCCATAGGAATGACTTCAATGGGTAGCGGGAATTTGCCCAGTTGCTTGACCTTCTTGCTAGAATCCACAATGCAAACAAAACGATCCGATGCGCCCGCAATGATCTTTTCTCGCGTTAAGGCGCCACCGCCACCTTTAATCATCTCTAGGCGTTCGTTGATCTCATCAGCTCCGTCCACATATAGGTCAAGATTGCCTGCTTGATTTAATGGGGTGACAGTGAAGCCCAATGACTCAAGGTGCTTAGTGCTTTGCTCACTGCTGGAGACGATCACATCAAGCTCGACTTTAGCCGCTGCCAATGCATCAATAAAAAACTTAACGGTTGAACCGGTTCCTACGCCGAGACGTGTGCCGTTCGTTACAAATGAGAGTGCGGCTTCGGCGGCTTTTTGTTTGAGGGCATCAGACATGGTGGCTCCTAGGTTGCGAGTAATCGATTAATACGTAGCGCACAGTATAAACTGTCGAGTGTAAACTCTGCATTAAGTTGCTAAAAAATCTGTGCTAGTATTTTTAATCTTGGATTAGCAAGTCAATTAGGGCAGTCGGTGAAAGCGCATTGAGCGCTTTGTCTAGATGCCAAACATAAAGGAGCGGTTTGTGAATGAGCTTGAGCGAGCAGCCATTGTTACGTTTTTAAATCAGGTAGTGGAGTTCGAAGCCGAGGAGATCGAGGAGTTTTTTGAGATCACTCAGCCAGTGCACTTTGCAAAAGGTGAGATGATCTTTCAGTCGAATGACTTACGCGGTGACTGCTTTTTTTTGTTGAGCGGTTTGGCGCGAAGCTATTACTTATTTGATCATAAAGAGGTGAATACTCGCCTATTTGCTGCGCCGGCATTTGTATTACAGCTATCCAATTACGTGAACCAAAGCCCTAGCGGTGAGCATGTTCAAACCGTTACTGCCTGCGATGGTCTGCTGTTGAAGCGACAGGATTTTTTAGCCGGGAAAATTCGAGAAAGTCGAAAACAAATGATCTTAAGACGAACGGCCGAGCTGCATTATGTGATGATGGAGCAGCGGTTGTTAATGATTCAATATAAGTCTGCCGTCGAGCGTTATGCGTATTTTCGAGAAGTGATGGATCCGGCTGTGATTGAGCAGATGCCATCGTTCCACATTGCCTCTTATCTTGGGATTACGCCCGAGTCTTATTCTAGAATTAAACGTCAGTTTGCTGAAGATGAAGCGGTTTAGCTTAGGATTAGAATGAGCTTGATAGCGATCGAATGATCACGATAGGCTCAAAAACGTAAAGAAATTGTAGCCAGCTTAACAAATATCAATGTGCTGAATGCAGCTCTTCGTTAAGATTTAAAAAAATCTTGGAGACTTGGAATGAAAACATTGATCACAGCGACCTTGGTTGCAACGCTTTCATTAACCTCAATGAGTGCATCTGCACAAAGCGCTGAACAGCGAGGTTTTGAGATTGCTCAACAAAACAGTAAGAGCAATGAGGGCTTTGGCAGTACGCAAGTGGATCTAACGATGATCCTGCGCAATAAAGCCGGTAATGAGGTGGCGCGTGAGCTAACGATCCAGACC
>JBPEWS010000177.1:0-5251 GCA_052032465.1 Pseudomonadales bacterium | reverse complement strand
CAGCCAACGGCTTAACATATTGAATATCAAGGAAATTATCAGGATCAACTTTGGCCTTGTAGACCGTACTCAAGACGAGGCCTTTATCTAAATCAATATTGATATAATCAGCCATGCTGCGTTTTTTCTGATCCTTAACCAAATACACCCAGCGAGGCTCAGCACCCGGCATGCTAACTTCGATCGACTGAACGACCTTCATGGACGAAATTTGCTCTTCTGTCCACGGTTTACCCGCATCCCGAAACATAAAAACCAGCTCATCCGAGCCATCCAACTTGCCCGGAATACCATCAGGTTTACGGCCTAAATCTTCACTCACCTCAGGGAGGTAGACAAATTTTTGATCATCAAATTCATCGAACTGAAACGGAATTGGAATCAATCGGCCGGCTCGCTCAGCCATTAATGACAGCGAGCTCAGTGGCATGTCTCTTGCCTCAGATAATCGACTCACTGGGGTCACAATCGGCTGAATAAAGGTATGCTCATCTAAGCCAAAGGCTTTATAAATGGCTTGGATATGCTTTTCCTCAGCATAAGGCATGGCGTCTTGGTTAAGAATCAAGCCCTCGGGCTTTAGCAAAAAATCTTTAAAAAACTTCTCAAGACTTTGTTTGAACATTATCTCATTCGGCGTGAGCTGCGCATGCACAGGCATTAACATCATGAGCCCTGTTGCCAGGAATAGAAAACACCTTTTAGTAATACGACTCATTCCGAACACGATATTATCTCCACTTTAGTTTTTCGTGTAGGCTCACTACCTCCCCGATAATCAAAATAGCGGGCGGCTTCAAACCAGACTCTTGCACATCTTTTACAACCTGCTCAGCAGATGAGACAAGAACTCGCTGCTCAGGTTTCGTTCCTTTTTCAATTAATGCAACTGGCATCTGCGGGTTTAATCCTGCTTCCAACAAACGCCCAATGACTTCCTCAAGATAAGCCAGAGCCATATAAAAGACTAAAGTCTCCTTTGGAACAATGAGTTTTTTGTAATCCATCGGTAATTCATCCGCCTTTAAATGCCCCGTAATAAAACGAACCGAGTGCGCATAATCACGATGCGTAAGCGGAATGCCCGAATAGCTTGAACAACCGGTAGCAGCGGTAATACCCGGCACCACCTGAAACGGAATTTGATGGTCGCTAAGCAAATCAATCTCCTCACCACCTCGCCCGAAAACAAAGGGGTCACCACCTTTTAGACGACAAACACGCAAACCTTTTTTGGCGTAATAAACCAGCAGCTCGTTAATCTCTTCCTGTGGCAAAGTGTGTTTATCGCGCTTTTTACCAACATAAACATAATCCGCATCTCGGCGACACATCGCCACGATTTCTGGAGCCACCAAGCGGTCATAAAGCACCACTTCCGACTGTTGCATCAAGCGTAGCGCCTTAAAGGTTAATAAGTCAGGATCACCCGGCCCTGCGCCCACAAGATACACCTCACCTTGGCTGGTTTTTCCTTCGGCCAGCAGCGTGTTCATCATCTGATCGGCTTTATCTGGCTTTCCTTGAAGCACTTGTTCAGCAATCGGACCTTGGATAATTTCTTCCCAAGCCCGTCTGCGATCCATCATTTCAGGAAATGTCGATTTCATGCCTTCTCGCCATTCACCCGACCAGCGGGCTAAGTCGCCATAACGAGCGGGAAAACGCTGCTCTAATTCCGTGCGTATTAAACGTGACAACACTGGCGCATTGCCTCCAGTGGCGGCCGCGATAATCAGTGGTGAGCGGTCGATAATGGCCGGGAAGATAAAACTACACAGCTCGGGCTGATCCACAACATTAATCAAGCGCTGCTGGGCCTGAGCCAAATCAGCCATATGTTGATGCAAGTCGCGGTCATTTGTCGCTGCAATCACTAAAAAGACATCGGCCATGTCTTCAGGTTTGAAGGCACGCTGCTCAACAGATCCACCACCTTGTTCGACCAGCTGCTTTAACTCGGGCAAAACCTCAAGCGCGACCAAATGAATCACAGCGCCCACGTTCGACAAAGCGCGAGCTTTACGTAAAGCAACATCACCACCGCCGACTAACAAACATGAGCGGCCTTTTAATTGAGCAAAAATCGGTAAATAGTCCATAGAGCAAATAGCAACAACGAATAAAAACCGATATTCTAACAAGTTTTAAGCCGCACTACGCTAGCATGAGCAAAGATTTCACCTCAATTTTGGATTTCAGTCGTCAAATCAAAGTCGCAGGTATGAGCGCCGAAAAGCAAACTCAAATCGAGCAAGCGAAAGTGGCCATTTTTGGTGCCGGAGGCCTAGGCGTTACAGCCATTAGTTATTTAACAGCCGCGGGCATTGGACATATCACCGTGATTGACCCAGATCATATCGAAGCCAGCAACCTTCACCGTCAAATTCTTTATCGCCCAAGCGATATTGGACAAAAAAAAGCCTCAATGGCCACTCAGTTTGCTCTTCAGCAAAACCCAGCGGCCAGCATTTCCGCCATTACGGAAAAAGCCGACCTCGCGCAAATACGCACACTGTTTGAGCAACACGATCTCGTGCTGGACTGCACCGACGATATTGCCGCTGGCTATGTATTTAATGATATCGCTTGGCACACCAAAACCCCTGTGGTTTTTGCCAATGCTGCGGCGTTAAACGGTCAGCTATTTAACCTCATCCCCGAGCAAGACAATGCCTGCTTGCGCTGCCTTTGGCCAGAAAGCAATCAAGACGGCGCGACCTGCGATGGCATCGGTGTATTAGGGCCTGTGCCTGGCGCATTGGGCTGTTTACAAGCACTCGAGGCGCTCAAAATATTGGCGGAAATAGAGGCGCCTTTGCGCAATGCGTTTTTGCATTTTGACTTTCAGCAGCATCGCTACCACAAGTTAGCGCTAAGTAAGGAGCCTGACTGCGAACATCAGCTCACTTGGGAGCAAATTCAAGACCGACATGCGCTTTATCAGGCGCAGTTTGAGCAAACAAACTCAGGGAGCGGCAGTGATTCAGCGATTATCATTGATATTCGAGAAGCACATGAGGTCGCTGAAATGCCCTTTAGCTTTACTGATCAATGCATTCCTATGAGCGTATTAATGGCTCACCCACAAGATTATCTGGAAGACGATCAATGCTATCAGCTGGTGTGCTCTAGAGGCATCCGAAGCGCCAATGCCGCGGTGGCATTACGCGAAACGTTTGGCTATGACGTTTTCCCCTACCAAGACGAAAACAAAAGCTAATTTAGCCATTATAGAAAACCTACCTGCTAGCGCTGATCTCGTTAGCAGACAGGCCTTAGTCTGAGCTGGATTAGAAATGCTAAGGTTTATAATGCGCTGGCTTCTTGGGTTTTGAGCGGCTCAAGCCCTTCAAATTGCTCATAACCCACACCAGCTACTGGTGCTTGTTTTATGCTTTCAACTTTAACCACATCCGCCACACGGAAAATAAGATCACCGGAGTATTGCGCATCCTCATACTCGTGAATCAGGTCATCATTGCCCCAATACATGACTTGCTCAAGAAATAAAAACCCGTCCTGAAGCGTATTGCTGGCTATCGCTTCATACATCGAGCTCGAGACTTTGCCGTAGTAGTAATAGCTTCTGGGCTGGCCAATATCGTGCTCATCGACACTCAACTGCACAAAAATCCACTGTTTTTCGCCATCAACAGATGATTTTAAGCTCAACAACTCCTGGCTAAGCTCACCACAGCCCACTAAAAGCAAACACGACAACAAACAAAACAATGATTTCATCATTAAACTCCTTTTTAACAAAAAATAGATCGCGCCTAGGTGCTATTGCAATAGGTATCAAACTTAACTAAAAAGCGGATCAACAAAGCGCTGATCCGCCTCAAACCACTCCATATTCACAAGAGTGGCTAATCAAATGGCCGCTAAATGAGTTCAACCCCACCCATATAGCTTCGCAATGCCTCGGGTACAGTAATCGTGCCGTCTGCATTTTGATAGTTTTCCAAAATAGCCACCAACGTTCGCCCTACAGCCAAGCCTGAGCCATTTAAGGTATGCAAAAGCTGTGGACGCTTTTCGCCTTCTTTGCGATAGCGCGCCTGCATGCGACGTGCTTGAAAATCTTGCGTATTTGAGCAAGACGAAATCTCGCGATAGGTTTCCTGAGAAGGTATCCAAACCTCTAAATCATAAGTTTTTGCAGCAGAAAAGCCCATATCACCCGCACATAGCAGCATTTTACGATACGGCAAACCCAGCGCTTGCAATATCTTCTCCGCATGCCCTGTTAATTCTTCCAAAGCCTTTTCAGACTGTTCAGGCTCGACCACTTGCACAAGCTCAACTTTTTCAAACTGATGCTGACGAATCATACCGCGCGTATCGCGACCATGAGAGCCTGCCTCTGAGCGAAAACATGGCGTATGTGCAACGCATTTGATCGGCAGGTTTGATGCCTCTTGAATGCTTTGTGCGACTAAGTTGGTTACTGGCACTTCAGCCGTTGGAATCAGATACAATTCACGTTCACCGCGCAGCTTAAACAAGTCTTCCTCAAACTTAGGCAACTGCCCCGTGCCCATCAAGGCATCTTGTCCCACCAAGTACGGCACATAAACTTCAGAATAGCCGTTTTCCGCCGTATGTTTATCCAACATGAATTGCGCCAGCGCTCGGTGAAGGCGAGCTAAACCGTCGCGCATCACAGCAAAACGTGCACCAGATAAGTAAGCAGCTTTCTCAAAATCAAGCTGAGGGCCACCCTGAGCATTTAAGGACTCACCCAAATCAACATGGTCTTTAACCTCAAAATCAAACACGCGTGGCTCGCCCCAACGGCTGATCTCGACATTATCGTTTTCATCTTTACCCGCTGGCACATCGGCCTGTGGCACATTCGGTACACCAGCAAGCAGCGCATCCAATTGCTCTTGAACACCATTGGCTTGTTCAGAAAATTGTTTAAGGTTCGCGTCAATATCAGCCAATGTTTTGGCCACCTGAGCTTTAGCTTCATCAACCGGCATACCCTGACCAATTAGCTGACCGATTTCTTTGGACGCCTTATTACGCTTTGCTTGAAGCTCCTGAACCTGCACATCCGCCGCCTTGCGCTGTTGATCAAGCGCCTCAAAGGTCTCGGCAGGAAATTCATAACCACGTTTCGCCAACGCCTCTGTCACAGAAGCCAAATCACTACGAAGAGTTTTAATATCTAACATGTACTGTCCTAATTAGGAAAATTGAATCAAACGAGCGCCAGCATAAAGCGCAAAAATGGAGCCTA
>JBPEWS010000176.1:0-5528 GCA_052032465.1 Pseudomonadales bacterium | reverse complement strand
CATCGAGTACAAAGATTTCAACTTGGTTAAATTTGACCGCATTTTGCTGATACAAATCCAGCAGGCGGCCAGGGGTGGCGATTAAGATATCGACACCTTTGCGCAGGCGCATCATCTGAGGATTGATCTTGACCCCGCCGTAGACGCTGGTTGAAAAAATGCGCAGGTGTTTGCTGTAAGTGCGAACACTATCGTGCACCTGAGCTGCAAGCTCGCGAGTTGGGGTGAGCACTAGTGCGCGAATATGGTTGCTTTTGACGCGATTTCCGTCATTTTGAGCGCTTTGTACAAGGCGCTCCAGCATAGGCAGGGTGAAGCCTGCTGTTTTTCCCGTACCCGTTTGGGCGGCGGCCATCACATCATGACCCGCCAATACTTCGGGAATGGCTTTGGCTTGAATAGGTGAAGGCGTGTCATAGCCTTGCTCTTGTACGGCTTTGAGAATAGGTTCGGAAAGCCCAAGAGAGGCGAAGGACGAATCAGCAGACATGGCGGCTCGCGAGGTGAATGAAAAAAGGTTCGCTAGCTTAGGGCAAAAGCGTGGGCTTGGCTATGTAAATTATTGAAAAATGAAAGTTTTTATCAATTATTTGATGTCTTGACTTTGGCCCATACGGCGATAACCGTTGTTGCTTGATTTAAAACGTTGTGCATTTGCGCCTTGAATTGGTTTCGCGATGGGTTCGCGCTAAAATAGCGTTTTGTTTTTATTGAGTGATAAGCCATCGTGACTGAGTCTTCTATTTCAACGGAGCAAGCGGCTAGTCAAGCTGCGTCTGAGCCAACGAGTGCCCTGAAGGAGCGCAAAAACCGTGTAGAGTTTAATAAGCTGCAAAAGCGCTTGCGTCGTTTGGTGGGCGAGGCCATTGTCGATTTTGAGATGATCGAGGAGGGCGATAAGGTCATGGTTTGCCTCTCAGGCGGCAAAGACTCATACACCATGCTTGAGATTTTGATGAGCTTGCAAAAAAGTGCGCCGATCAACTTCAGCCTTGTCGCGGTAAATTTGGATCAAAAGCAGCCGGGTTTTCCTGAGCATGTTCTGCCTGAGTATTTGGATCAGCTGGGTGTGGAGTATCACATTCTTGAAAAGGACACTTACAGCATCGTTAAAGACCTAACGCCTGAGGGCAAGACCTTTTGCCCGGTGTGCTCGCGTTTGCGACGTGGCACGTTATATGGCTTTGCCGAGAAAATTGGGGCGACAAAGATCGCGCTTGGACATCATCGTGATGACATCGTGGAAACGCTGTTTTTGAATATGTTTCATAATGGCACATTAAAAGCGATGCCGCCAAAACTGCGCAGCGATGATGGCAAGAACATTGTCATTCGACCGCTGGCTTACTGCAAAGAGAAGGACATTGAGCGCTTCGCTGTGGCGAAAGGCTTCCCGATTATTCCTTGTAACTTGTGCGGCTCTCAGGAAAACCTGCAACGTCAAAAGGTTAAAGAGATGCTTCAGCAGTGGGATAAACAGCACCCAGGCCGAGTGGAGAGCATTTTTTCTGCGGTGCAAAATGTCGCGCCGTCTCAGCTTGCTGATCGCCAGTTGTTTGATTTTATCGGGTTTTCATCGACGGCAAATACCAAGAGCTACGAAGTAAAAAAAATCGATGTGGTTAATAAAAGTTAAACCATTTCATGCTTTAATAGGGCAGCTTTGCCAAAAATAAAGAAAAAAGAGAGTTGGGATGCAGCGTTTACCGTACAGTTTTGCTCGCCGTCATAAAGTGATCTTGCAGCCGCAAGACAGCCAGATGGTTTTGCATTTTATACCCCCGATGGATTGGGATGTTTTGTCTGAGGTTCAGCGTTTTTATGCTGAAGACGGCGTTTTTGCAGAGGATAATCAGCCCGCTCAGCTTCAGCTTGTCGCTCAGGAAGAAAACGCCTTTGAGCAGCTGATGAATGAAAGCTATCAACATAATAGCGACGAAGCGGCCAATGTGGCGGAAAACCTTGATGGGCTCGATTTGGCGAGTTTGGCTGATAACGTGCCAGTGACCGAAGATTTGATGGAGCAGGAAGAGAACTCGCCCATCGTGAAATTGATTAACGCGTTGCTGTCGCAGGCGATCCAAGAAAAAGCGTCGGATATTCATGTCGAAACCTTTGAAAAGCATATGTCGGTGCGCATGCGCGTGGACGGCGTGTTGCGCGAGGTGTTGCAGCCCAAGCGGGAAATTGCGCCATTATTGATTTCGCGGATCAAGGTGATGGCGAATCTGGATATCGCGGAAAAGCGCGTGCCTCAAGATGGCCGTATAACGCTTCGATTTGGTGGACGTGAGGTCGATGTGCGTGTTTCAACCATGCCTTCCAGCCACGGTGAGCGCGTGGTGCTGCGTATTTTGGATAAGAACGCGGGCAATATGAATTTAAACCAGCTGGGTATGGCAGAAAAGCTCACTCAGCAGCTTGATACGCTGATCCATAAGCCGCATGGCATTATTCTGGTGACAGGTCCGACGGGTTCGGGTAAAACCACGACGTTATATGCTTGTTTAACGCGTTTGAATAACCAGTCGCGTAATATTTTGACCGTAGAAGATCCGGTGGAATATCAGCTTGAAGGCATTGGCCAAACGCAGGTGAACCCTAAAGTGGATATGACCTTTGCGCGTGGCTTGCGGGCGATTCTTCGTCAGGATCCGGATGTGGTGATGGTGGGCGAAATTCGTGACCAAGAAACCGCAGAAATCGCCATTCAGGCCAGTTTGACAGGACACATGGTATTGTCCACTTTGCACACGAACTCGGCTATTGGCGCGATTACGCGCTTGCATGATATGGGTGTCGAGCCGTTTTTATTATCTTCGTCTTTGGTTGGGGTGCTGGCTCAGCGCTTAGTGCGTCGATTATGCCCTGACTGTAAAACGCCTCATGCCGCGAGTGAGCAAGAAAAGCATTATATCGATTTGCCAGCCGATGCCGAGGTGCAGCTGTACCGACCGGTAGGCTGTGAAAGCTGTAATTATCAGGGCTACCGTGGTCGAATGGGGCTTTATGAGCTATTGGTGATTGACCCGCAGGTGGCGCAGATGATCCACGATAATGAGGCTGAGCAGGCCATTGAGCGCTATGCGCGTAGCCACGGTATGCCAAGCCTTAGACAAGACGGGGTGGAGCAGATTCTACAAGGCCATACCTCTTTGGAAGAAGTTTTGCGCGTAACTCGCGAGGGTGATGATGCCAGCCTTTGAGTTTCAGGCGCTGGATGAGAAAGGCCGCAATAAAAAAGGCGTAATGGAGGGCGATAGCCCCAAACAGATCCGCCAAAAACTGCGTGAAAAGCAGTGGATTCCTGTGTCGGTGGAAGCCGCACATGAAAGCAGTGCGCAATCGGGCGAAAGCGCAAAGCAGGCCAAAGGAAGATTAAGCTCATCAGAATTATCGCTACTGATGCGCCAGTTGGCGACCTTATTACAAGCCGGTCTGACGGTTGAGCAAAGCTTGAAGGCAATGACCCTGCAAGAAAGCAATAAAAAGCTGCATTCGCTGAGTTTGGCCATGCGCAGCTCGATCATGGAAGGCCAAAGTTTTGCTAACAGCATGGCGAAGTTTCCTAATGCCTTTCCAAATATTGTCGTTTCATCGGTGGCAGCCGGTGAGCGCTCGGGGCATTTGAACGAGATTATGGCGCAACTGGCTGATTATGCCGAGACGCGACAGGAAACTCAGTCGGTGGTGAAGCAGGCGATGATTTACCCGATTATTCTCTTGGTGTTTTCCATTGTGATCGTGGTGGCCATGCTGGTGTTCGCCATGCCAAAAATCGTGGGGTTTGCCATTGATAGCGGTGCAACCTTGCCGACACTGACTCAGATTCTTTTAAACATCAGCGACTTTATTGTGGCCTATGGGGTGTACTTGTTGGCCCTGCTGTTAGTGGGTGTGTGGCTGTTTGCACGGGCCATGCGTGGCGAGGTGTTTCGGCGCAAATGGCATCTGCTATTGCTTAAACTGCCTTTAGTAAAGCGCTTAATTATTGGCTCGGATAGTGCTCGTTTGGCCAGCACATTGAGTATTTTAGGTCGCAGCAATGTGCCGATGGTGGAATCTTTACGCATTTCTTCTAAGGTAATGGGAAACCAAATCCTAAAAGAAGAGGTCGAAACAGCAGCAAGTTTGGTTGAAAAAGGTTCTGGCATTGGCTTTTCTTTGTCACAGTCGGGTTATTTCCCGCCAATTTTGCTGCAAATCATCAGCAGTGGTGAGCAAAGTGGCGAGCTGGATTCGATGCTGGAAAAGGCCGCCGATATGCAGGATCGAGAGCTAAGAAATACCATTAGCACGCTATTGGCGCTGATCAGCCCGCTGATGCTTCTGGTGCTCGGGGGCTTGGTGATGGTGATTGTTTTAGCTATGATGCTGCCGATGGTTAGCGTTTTTAATCAATTATAACGAGGAGTTTGTATGCATTCGCAAAAGGGTTTTACGCTATTGGAGATTTTGATCGCGATTACTTTATTGGTCATTATTGGTGGCGTGATGGTTTCACAGTTTGGCGGTGTTTTGGGCCAAAACCAGGTGAAGCTAACACAGGTGGGCATGGACTCTGTGGCGACCGCCCTAGATACCTATCGTGCAGATAATGCGCGCTACCCAACAACAGATCAAGGCCTAGAAGCCTTGGTGAATAAGCCAGATGGCGCAAAATTTTGGCCCACAGGTGGTTATTTGAAAAAGCTGCCGCAAGACGGCTGGGGTAATGACTATATTTATTCGTCTCAGGGCTCGACCTTTGAGCTGATCAGCCTTGGCGCTGATGCTCAGGAAGGCGGCGAAGGCGAAGATGCTGATATTACATACCAATAATTTTCCTTTCTTATGCATACGCCATGTTATCAACGAGGATTCACGTTATTAGAAATCCTCGTTGTGGTGGCGCTGATGTCCTTGCTGCTCGGCTTATTTGTTGTTCGTTTGAGCGGCGTTTCTTCAAAAGTGCTTCAGGATGAAGTGACCACATTCAGCCATATGTGGAAGACGGTTAACTCAAGTGCATTTAATGAGCAGCGATTTCTGATTTTTGTGCTTGCGCCTCAGCAATATGGCTTTGCAGAGCTGTTTTTGTCGGAAGACGAGCCGCCCGAGATTGAAATTCTTCAGGGCTTTAGCCATCAAATTAGTGATGGTTCGCTATGGTATCAGCTAGAAACGGAGCAGCCACTGGATTTGCGTAATACCGTGTTTTCTGATTTCTTTTTAGAAGCGACAGATAATATGCCTCCAGATGCGCAGCTGGTGTTTATCCAACCTAATGGACGGATTTTGCCTGAGTTTACATTGCAGATTGGTAACGATGAAGTGCAAGAGCGCGTGGTGGTTAATTCTCTGGGTTTGGTTGAGCCAGATGATGCGCAGCAATAATACGCCAAGGCCTCAAATGCGGGGCTTTACCTTGCTTGAAGTGCTGATCGCCTTAGCGATATTTATCTCCGCTTCGGTGGTGATTGACTCGGCCATACAAGGACGGCTCAAACAGCATCAGCAAAACCAAGACCGCATTTTGGCGACATGGC
>JBPEWS010000175.1:0-2787 GCA_052032465.1 Pseudomonadales bacterium | reverse complement strand
TGATTCGTTGAACAATAGGATGAAAGAGAAAACGCAGCCGCGGCTTGAACCAACGGTCAATCTTTTTGGAATAGGGTGTGATTCTGTCAATGGCGTTTTCTAGAGCATCCTGACTTAAGGTCAACTCTCGCAATTTGCGCGGAATCCAAGGATATTGCTTACCTAAAACGAGCTGGGCGGAAATTAATGCAATGATAATGCCGCAAAGACTTGGCACCCCAGGGATTGCGCCAGTGGGCAAAAGAGCAATCAAAGCCGGCGCCATTAACATCGGGCCAAACCCGCGTCCTTCGATTCGGCTCAATAGATCCTCAATACTGACTTGATCCTTGTGCGTTTTTTCATTGAGTGCATTGAGCACATCAGTCATCGAGTTGGGTTTGTTCATTGGTTAACGCTACGGTTAAGCGCGTGATTAAAACCTGAAGTTTGCTTACTCACCCGATGGGTAAATGACCATGCAAGAGCAGGTCGCATGCGCATAGAGCTTGCCATCAGAACCTTTGATATCGCCCTCAGAGATGACAAGTCGCTTTGACTGATTGATTACTCGGCCTTGTGCAACTAGCGTGACATTTTTGGGAACCGGTCGAACCATTTTAACATTGAGATCCACAGTGCCATAACTCACCCCGGCTTCCAATACGGTATGGGTCGCACAGCCGGTTACTGAATCTAGCACCGTTGCGGCAAAGCCACCATGAACGCCACCCAAAGGGTTGATATGACGATCATCAGCCATAGCTTCAAAGACAACCTCACCAAAAGCCACTGATACTGGGTTCATCGGCATGGTTTTAGAAATAGACGGCGGTGGAATTTTCCCCGCAGCAAAAGCCTGCATGATCTGCAAGCCTGTCATTTCAGCTGGATTCATAGCGTTCTCCTTAATTATTCTATTGCCTTATTATCTGCCGTGCTTCCGTTCTGCTTTGCTTAGTGATGATCAATCACAGTGCCATCAGAACGCGCCATCAGAACGAGTGATTAGTATGTGCTAACAAAAAAGGCAACGCGGCTTATCATCAATTCTCGCTAAAAAAGCAGAGCTGATTAGTCAAAGGTGGCGTTGTGATAAATCTCTTGCACGTCATCAACGTCATTCATCATAGAGGCAAACTTTTCAAATTGTGCAACATCGTCGCCAGAAATCGGATGCTCAATTTGCGGCAAGTACGTAACTTCTTCAGCCTCAAACTCGATATCAGGCTGATAAGCCAATAAGGCCGCTCGTGTTTTGAAAAACTCTTCAGGCGGAACCAGTACCGTCACCATCCCTTCATCCACTTCAACGTCACTTACATCAACATCGGCTTCCATCAACGCCTCTAGAACGGGCTCGTCATCGTCACCAGCAAACACAAATAGGCCGCGATGATCAAACATATGAGACACAGAACCTTGGGTACCTAGCTTTGCTTTGCACTTCGTGAAAACACCACGAATTTCTCCCACTGATCGATTGACGTTGTCGGTCAATGCGCTAACCAACACCATGCAACCGCCCGGGCCTATCCCCTCGTACAGTGCTGGCTGAAAGTCCTCACCAGCTCCCGCGGTAGCCTTGTCCAGCGCCTTATCAATGACGTGCGACGGCACTTGGTCTTTTTTGGCGCGATCAATAAGATTGCGAAGTGCTAAATTGCCATCAGGGTCCGCGCCGCCATTTTTTGCGATCACGTAAATCTCTCGGCCATATTTTGAATAGACCTTGGTTTTTTTTGCCGCGGTTTTGGCCATGGCATGCTTTCGGTTTTCGAATGAACGTCCCATAAATCACTAATTGGTTAAATTATTGTTTTACTGAGCGCCGAAAAAACATCAGCGCTCAGCGAATCGAATAAAATGTTTAAGATAAAAGGCTTATGACTCCTCACCAACCTCTGTTGAGCTGCCCTCGTCAGAACTTGCTTGCGCTTCCATGCCCTCACCTTCAGCGTCTTCAATGTCGTCGCCACTGTCGGCAATAGCCGCCAAGGTGACCAAGCTTTCATCTTCGCTTAAGCGAATCAGGCGAACGCCTTGAGTGTTTCGACCCGAATGAGAAACCTCAACTGAAGAAGTGCGAACCAATGTGCCGCCATTTGAGATCATCATGATGTCTTGATCATCCGTCACTTTAACTGCACCGATCATACAGCCGTTACGATCACTACAAGCCATGGCAATAACGCCCTGACCGCCACGAGTTTGTACCTTAAACTCGCTTACTGATGTGCGTTTACCGTAGCCATTTTCAGACGCTGTAAGAATAATATCTTCATCGCTAACCACTTTTAGGCTGACTAAAACCTGAGTATCTTTAAGCTTGATACCGCGAACACCGGCTGCCGTTCGGCCCATAGCGCGAACATCGTTTTCGTTGAAACGAATGGCTTTGCCAGCATTAGTAAAGAGCATGATGTCTTGGTCGCCATTGGTAAATGCTACGTCCATCAAGCTATCTTCATCACGAAGGCTTAATGCGATTAGGCCGCTAGTTCGTGGGCGCGAGAATTGCTCAACGGGCACTTTCTTAACGATGCCGTTACAGGTCGCAAAGAACAAGAAACCTTCGTGCTCATGGCCTTTTTTGATACACAGCACGGTAGAGACTTTTTCACCGTCATCCAGTGGGAGCAAATTAACGATTGGCTTACCTTTGCTGGTACGACTACCCTGCGGCAGTTCAAAAACACGCTTCCAGTAAACCTTACCCTTGGTCGTGAAGAACAAGAGCGTATCATGCATGGAACCCAACACCAGCTGCTCGACAAAGTCTTCATCTTTCATTTTGCCAGATGATCG
>JBPEWS010000174.1:0-2880 GCA_052032465.1 Pseudomonadales bacterium | reverse complement strand
GTGATATGCAAGGCCGAACGGGGTTATACCAGTTTGAAAATAATCGCGTAGGTTGTGATGAGCGTCAAACACATTGCGAAGATACAGTATCGTTTAATAGCTCCGCGTTTAATCATATTTGCCAGCTGAATTATCGTGAGTGTGAGCGGTCATTTAACGCCTGTTATGAAAGCTGTGGTGGTGAAGTTAAGGTTCAGCGTCATTGCGTAGAAAACTGCGATTAATGACAAGCCGCTGACATTTTTTTTGTTACACTGCCTCATTGACTGCAACTGCTGTGAATGACTGTGTTTGATGCTAAAGCCTTCTTAAAAACGGCGCCTAATTTGCCCGGTGTCTACCGCATGTACGACGCCGATGAAAAGCTATTGTATGTTGGCAAGGCTAAAAACCTAAAAAAGCGGCTGAGCAGCTACTTTCGTCGGCAAACGGGCAGTTTGAAAACCGATGCATTGGTCGCCAAGATCGATCATATTGAGCTTGCGGTCACCCAGTCAGAAATTGAAGCACTATTGCTTGAGCAAGATCTTATTAAGGCGCATAAGCCGCCGTTTAATATCTTGCTTCGGGACGATAAGTCGTATCCGTATATTGTGCTTGATCAGTCGATAGCCGAGGCTCCTCGGTTTAAGTTTTTTCGTGGACGCAGGCGACCTAAGCAAAGCTTTGGCCCATTCCCAAACTCTTATGCAGTTCGCGATACGCTGAATTTGCTGTATAAGATATTTCGCGTTCGCCAGTGCCAAGACTCCATGTTTCGCCACAGGAGCCGCCCATGTTTGCAGCATCAAATTGGCCGATGCAGCGCACCCTGTGTGAACTTGATTTCTGCTCAGGATTATCAACGGGATGTGCATTTTGCTCAGTTGTTTTTGCAAGGCAAAAATGAGCAGGTCACCGCTGAGATTCAAGCCGATATGTTAGCCGCTTCTGAGGCTTTGGACTTTGAGGCAGCGGCACGTTACCGCGATCAAATTCAGGCAATACGTTTGATCCAGGCGGAGCAAGCGGTGACTAAAAGCAGCGGTCATGCGGATGTATTTGCGGTGGCGCAGCAATCGGGCTCTGTGTGCGTGTTTGTGATGTTTGTTCGTAATGGCTCGATTTTGGGCAGTAAAGGCTATTTCCCCGATACGGTGCACCAAGCCCCTGAGGATATTCTTGAGGAGTTTGTTTCGCAGTTTTATCTTGGCTCAGCCGATCGAGATTTGCCCGAAGATATTATTACCCCGACCACCTTAAGCACAACTAAGCTCTTAGCCGAGGCGATTGAAAGCCGTTATGAGCGCGAAGTGAGTTTTTCTCGCGCCACTCGCACCGATAAACTGGGCTGGATGAAAATGGCTGAGACAAATGCGCAGAATCAGCTCGTTAGCCATTTAAACCATAAGAAAACCTTGTTTGAGCGTTTTATGGCCGTGCAAGAGGCGCTGTCGCTAAAAGCACTCCCTAAGTCGATGGAGTGCTTTGATATTAGCCATACTCAGGGCAATTCGACCGTGGCATCGTGTGTGCACTTTGATGCGCAAGGGCCGAATAAACGACTTTACCGCCGCTACGATATTCAAAACATTAAAGGCGGTGATGATTACGCGGCGATGCGACAAGTGCTAGAGCGCCGATATGCTAAGCTAAAAAGCCAGCCTGAATTGCTGCCAGACATTGTGCTGATCGATGGTGGTAAGGGGCAGTTGAGCTCTGCAATGGCGGTGTTTGAACGGTTCGACCTGCCTCAGCAGGCGCTGTGGAGCATTGCCAAAGGCGAAGGCCGAAAAGCAGGGCTAGAGATTTTGCATCACGGCCTGACGGGTCAGGTGATCGATTTGCCTGCGGATTCGGTTGCCCTGCATTTATTGCAGCATATTCGTGATGAGGCGCACCGTTTTGCCATCACAGGGCATAGGGCAAAGCGCGCTAAAGCAAGTAAGGAGTCGATCCTGGAGCATATTCAAGGTGTGGGGAGTAAACGCCGACAAGCGTTGCTAAAACATTTTGGTGGCTGGCAGGCGCTTTCAACAGCGAGCGCTCAAGATATCGCTAAAGTGCCGGGTATCAGCCAAAAGCTTGCAGAGACCATTTATTTTGCCGTGCATAGTGACTGAGACTTCGCTATGATGCTTTTTCAACAGATTGATCCGTAATTATGTGGAATATTCCTAACCTTCTCACGTTATTCCGAATGTTGATGATCCCTGCGATTATTTATGCATTTTATAGCCCATCCGTAGCCAGCTACTGGACCGCCCTGTTTTTTTCTATTGCAGCAGTGACGGATTGGCTCGATGGCTTTTTGGCCAGAAAACTCAACCAAAGCACGCCGTTTGGCGCGTTGATTGACCCCTTAGCGGATAAGCTCATGGTATCGACAACCTTGGTGCTTTTGGTGAGCCAGCATGCCACCATTTGGCTAACCATACCTGCGGCCATTATTATCATGCGGGAAATTACCGTTTCAGGCCTGCGCGAATGGATGGCGCAAATTGGCCTTCGCGATAAAGTGAAGGTCTCTAGCATGGGCAAATTAAAAACCACTGTGCAAATGCTCGGGATTCTGCTGTTACTGATTGTGCAGCCTGTTTTTGATAATGGGGCTATAGTCTTTGATGGCGCTATGATTATTTGCTATCTTTTGATCTATGTTGCTGCGCTATTAACGCTGTGGTCATTACTGAATTACCTTAAAGCCGCGTGGCCTTATCTAAAATAAAAATAACAACGAAAACAAATTAGGAGTGTTGAAATGCAAGCGTCCGATCAAGTGTATGATGTCATTATTGTGGGTGCAGGTTTGTCAGGTATTGGTATGGCCTGCCACCTTAAGCGCGACTGCCCTGAAAAAACCTATGCGATTTTAGAGCGACGTCAAGATATGGGCGGAAC
>JBPEWS010000173.1:0-3389 GCA_052032465.1 Pseudomonadales bacterium | reverse complement strand
CTTCAAGCCATTTGTAGAAGACCACTTTTCTGGACTACAATGCGGAACAACTTATTTAGCGGACCCGAGAGCAAAGGATACTTGCCCGCATGCAGTGGATGCCCCCTTCTCTCTTATTATTGGACCTGAAAACGGATTTACGCACTATGAAATTCAACGCCTATGCGAATTTGGCGCCCAAGGTGTCACACTGGGCCAACGACACCTTCGCGCTGAAACCGCCGCCAATTTCCTACTGGGACGATTAATAAAATAAGCGCAACGGGTATGAATTTTGTAAAACAGCCCTTCATTTATAAGTAGCAAAATTCTTATACTATGAACTAACTAAAACTTTAAAAAATTTAGGGGATTTTTGGTGAACCGACTAACTCAGCTTTCCATACGTGCAGCTCTAATGGCTTCAGCACTGTTTCTTATTCACGGCTGTAGCATCATTTATAAAACCACGGGCCACGTTGTTGCTAGCCTGAGTGAAGATGCTGTAGTGCCCTATATGCTTGCGCAAGACGATATGCAAATGGCGTGTAACTCCTACTCACTCTCACCACTGATCTCTTCTTTTGAAGAAGTGGGCACCGATATCCGTGAACTTGGTATCTTGCTCTACAGTGTGGGCGGCTTATGTACTCAAGTTAATGCGCAAAAATATGAAATGAGCTATCTCATGGCCATTAAAAACGGCGATGGCATGAAAGCACAAGACTCTCTCACTCTTTTTAAGCGCACGCACAAGCAAGCGGCGAAGAACTACCTGCGCTCGTATAACTACATGATCGACTTTTTCGAGCCAGAAGAAAACGAGTGCCCAGATTTTGACAACGATTTCCAAGAATTAACTTGGTTGCTCGGCCAAATGTCAGGCGCACTTGCATTGCTTAGTGACTCATCAGCTGACTTATCTGTTGGTATTCCGCGCAATATCCCAGCAAAAGTTGAAGGCTGGATTGGCTGTATCGACAACGAAAAATGGTGGGGAGCACCAAATGGCCTACAAGCAGCCGTTTGGACAACACTACCAGCCGTTGCTCCAGAAAATGCAAACCCACCTGCTGTCTTGGTAAATTCACAAAACCTAAGTCTTGAGACAGGTGTACGTATTGGCTATGCGTTACGTGCCATGTCTATGCTGGGCGAAGGTAAGACAGCGCAAGTCAAACAAGTTATCCGTGACTTTGCCAAAACTAATGAAAACGGTTTTACACCTGATCCTAACTTCAAAATGATCGATACGATCGCTGAGCAAATCATTCTTGGCATCTCAGATGTAATCTGGGGTAAAGAGGAAGGTATGCATACGCCATTCGGCTCACTTGGCACCTTTGCCAATGATGCTGTCGAAGAAGAACCAGCGATGGACTTTGATCTCGACGACCTACTTTAAAACTATAGGATCTGCCTATGACTACTACGAAGACCACAACACAAAACAGAATGACCAAATGGCTCATGATGCTGGTTTTGTTCACCGCGACTTCGTTGTCACATGCAGAGATTCGTCTCTGCACCTTCGACCCCGCGGGGGACTTCTCCTCCATCCTACGTGATTACGTTATTTTCGCTAACCAAAATGGTTACGACATTGACTACACGAACAGCGGTGACGAAGAAGCGGTCGTAGCCCAGTTTGATCGTGGTGAGTGTGATGCCATCATGATCACGGGTGTACGTGCTCGCAAGTACAATAACTTTAGCGGCAGCATTGACTCAATCAACGGTTTACGTAGCTATGATCAAATGCGTACCGCATTAAAATTATTGTCAGGCCCTAAAGCAGATCGCTATCTTTCGGGCAACAAGCTCAGTATCGCAGGCATTCTCCCTGCAGGTAACGTCTATCTTTGGTCTCGCGACCTATCAAAAGGTATGAATGTTGACCAATTAGCAGGCCAAACGATGGTGATGATCAAACATGACGAAACGCAGGCATTAGCAGCCAGCACCATCGGCATGAAGACCATTCCGTCAGACCTTAATAACTATGCTCGCTACTTTGTTAATGGTGACGCAGACATTATTGTTGCACCAGCCGTTGCTTATGAAGCGCTAGGTATCAAAAAAGGCGTTGGAACAAAAGGCGGTCGTCTCGACTTCGTGATCGCTGAACTGTCCTACCAATTAGTTGTTCGCAATGGCATCTTTGGTGATGAATTTGTGAACCAATCTCGCGAGTTCTTCTACAAGAAATGGTCTGTTGCTAAGCGCGTTCTTGACCGCCTTGAAAGCCGACTACCAGCAAATCAAGTATTCAGGCTCACGCCAGAGGAGTTGAACCGATACGAGGTACTTAGTCTGCAAATCCAAAAAGAACTGATTCAACGAGGGTATTATAATAACAATATGATGCGCCTCCTAAAAAAAATACGGTGCCGATACACCCCTAACTTGTTAGAATGCCAATAAAATTAGCCGCAGAAATGCGGCAATTTAACTTTTACAACTCACAAAACAATTATAATTTAGCTATCAGGATTGATCATGACGTTTGACAAACCCATTTTCATGGGCCGCTCGATCCAAGAGTGGTTTATCTCACTTCCAACGTTCCTTATTTTACTTTTTGTCATCTTCCTAAGCAGCAGCCAGTACATTCACTCGCAGCTGTTAAAAACAGGTGAAAGCATTTGGCATGATTACCACATCATGCGTGGCATTCAGGCGGATATGGAAGTGCCCCAATGTGACACCGATGTTGAGAGTAAGGTAGCAGCGGAGATAGCCCGCGTAAATGCCTTACCCGAATACGACGAGTTTGGCTTTCCAAATGACAAGCCCAATCCTCAAGCCATTCGCAACTCGTTTAATGATCAGCTTAAAATCTGTGAAACCAAAAAAAGCGTCATTGAAGACAATATTAAACGCATCAGTACCCCGCTTTTAGCTTACCGAACCTTTGAAAAGTTTGTCGCCGGCATTACCAATTTATCGGCCGTCATTAAAAAGCCACTACTTATTGTACTGCTAGTGATCTGCGCGGTTTCAACCACTCTTCACCGCCATCATATCTCGCTGCGCCCGATCGTCTCTAAGATGGACTACTATGTTTCGCAGTCTGCACAGCTGATTACTGCATTATTATTGCTTTACTCAACCATCATGTTCTATCGATCTGAGCTTGCCGCTCAAGCCGAAGGGGTTTTAATCGAGAACCTCTATCTTCAGTGGCTATGGCTAATTAGTGCAGTTTTATTAATCATCACAAACGTCTGGATGCTGTTCAAAGCGCCACCAGAAGGCGAACTGACCGATGACAATAACTTCTTGGCTTCATTGCTGACGATCCCACTATTCAGTTATATGGGCATTATCGCGGCCATTAACTTCTTACTGTTCATGGGTTTCCACACAGGTGTAAGCGTCTTTATTGCTGACCTTGTTGGTAAAGCGGG
>JBPEWS010000172.1:0-2017 GCA_052032465.1 Pseudomonadales bacterium | reverse complement strand
ATTTGGCTGAAGCCATTCACGAGCTTAACTTAAAATACGTTGTGATCACCTCTGTTGACCGCGACGATCTTCTTGATGGCGGCGCTCAGCATTTTGTCGACTGCATTGAAGCCGTTCACAGTAAATGCCCTAACACCAAAATTGAGGTGCTAGTCCCTGATTTTCGTGGCCGTATGGATGTGGCATTGAAGATACTTACCGCCACTCCGCCTGATGTCTTTAACCATAATATTGAAACCGTACCTTCACTCTACAAAGCGATGCGTCCGGGTTCAGACTACCAACACTCTTTGGACCTGCTAAAGCTGTTCAAAGAAGCTCGACCTGAAACGGATACCAAATCAGGCATCATGGTTGGACTCGGAGAAACCGAGGAGCAAGTTATTGAAACGCTAAAAGATCTCAAAGCGCATAAGGTGGATATGGTCACGATTGGTCAATACCTTCAACCGAGTAAGTTTCATGCGCCGGTTCAACGCTATGTTCACCCTGATGAATTTGCGCGTTATGCCGAAATTGGCGAAGCAATGGGCTTCAAGAGTATTGCCTCAGGCCCAATGGTCCGATCGTCTTATCATGCTGATCTTCAACATCAAGGCAAATTAGTCACTTAAAACCAACGCCATGCTATTTTTAGGCTTTCGGTGAAATCAAATCTAGGTGCTTGTTTCCAATCAACAGCACCCTATAATGAGAACAACATTCAATAATTGGAGTTTTTGATGAAAAAGTTGGGATATGCTGCTGCACTCTTTCTTGCAATGGGCAGCGCGCAGGCGACAGATCTATCGTTTGATCTAAATGACGCAGAAGTTCGCGGCAATATTGCAATGCCGTTAACCGAAGCAAATTACTATGTCATTGCCGATGTTCTTTACTCTGAAGGATCAAAAATTGATGACTTCGATCTTGATGATCAAACCATGACCTTAGCGGGTGGCTTCTTATTGCATCAACCACTGAACGAAGTGCTTAGCTTCAAATTTGGTGGTAAAGCCGTAGCCGTAAATAGCGAAGAGCTTGACGATACGCTTGTTGGCCTTCCACTAGGTGGTGAGCTACAGTTCACGCTAGAAACATCGCAAAACATCATTTACTTCAATGGTTATGCGTTCTACGCCCCTGATATTATCTCGTTTGGCGATATGGAAAGCTACAGCGAGTTTGGCTTTGAAGTTGAATACCCTTTCTCAAACCAGTTATCTGCATATGCGGGTTACCGTTTTATCAACGTTAATCTTGATGAAGCGCAGTTTGGCGGTGCAGATAATCTAGAAGTTTCTTCTCGCCCTTATATCGGTGTCACGTTTAGCTTTTAATCCTTTAAAGCCACGTTAACCGCTAAAAAAACGGAGTATTAAACGCAGTGTTGGCTGTGTTGGCTCCGTTTTTTTATGCCTGCTGTTCTGACAGTCTTTAGCTCAAATGCAGACATTCTCAGTTTAGGTGGTAATGATCAGGAAGATTCGCCCCAATGGTTAAGCAAGGTTTGCTCAATCCCTAATTGCTTTAAAATACGAGCCACCACAAAATCAACCAAATCATCGATCGTAGTAGGTTCATGGTAAAAGCCTGGACTCGCAGGAAGGATAACCACACCCATTTGAGAGAGCTTCAGCATATTCTCAAGATGAATGCTATTGAATGGCGTTTCACGCGGGACAATAATGAGCGGCTTGCGCTCTTTGAGCATGACATCGGCTGCTCGCTCCATCAAATTATTGCTCGCCCCAGTGGCTATAGCCGACAAGCTGCCCATACTACAGGGACAAACAACCATCGCATCGACTTTTCCCGAACCTGATGCCGGCGGTGTAAACCATTGGTCTTGGCCGAGAACCGTTAATCGATCTTTTGCCAGCGGCAAGCGCTCTTCTAAATAGGACTGAGCCGCCTGAACTTTGCCGGGTATCTGCCATGAAGTCTCTGTAGCTACAACCAAGTGCGCCGCTTTTGTCATTAACAAAAACACCTCGCAATCTGCCGCAAGCAATTGCTCTAATAATTTCAAACCGTA
>JBPEWS010000171.1:0-10661 GCA_052032465.1 Pseudomonadales bacterium | reverse complement strand
AAAAAATCTTTAAACTCGCGGTACAGCTGTGCGGCCAAGGTTTTGTTATGCGCCAAGATCAGGGTTGGGCGCTGAACTTGTGAGATAACATTGGCCATGGTGAAGGTTTTGCCAGAGCCCGTTACGCCCAGCAGTGTTTGGCCTGATAATCCATCTTGCAGTCCCTCGACTAAGCCAGCAATCGCGGTGGGCTGATCGCCCGCTGGAGCATATTTTGAGACCAGTTCAAAATGTTTGTTTTTCATTTAATCCTCTAGGGGTTTCAGGTATCATACGCGCGGTTAACTGATTACTATACAAGAGGTTTATTTTGAAATACACACTGTCTGTTCGCGCAAATTCGATCAAACCCTCTCCAACACTAGCGGTGACAAGTAAAGCCGCTGAGCTTCGTGCGCAAGGCAAAGACGTTATTGGCCTTGGTGCGGGCGAGCCTGACTTCGGCACGCCTGAGCATATTATCGCAGCAGGCAAGCAAGCACTTGATGACGGTTTTACCCGCTATACGCAGGTTGACGGTCTGCCAAGCTTGAAAAGCGCGATTATTGATAAGTTTAATCGTGATAACGGTTTGAGCTATGAGCCAGAGCAAATTTTGGTTTCTTGTGGTGGTAAACAGAGCTTCTTTAATTTGAGCCTAGCATATATCAACCCAGGTGATGAAGTAGTGATTCCTGCGCCATACTGGGTATCTTACCCTGACATGGTTTTGGTTGCTGGCGGTGTGCCGGTGTTCATCGAAACGGATGACGCTGCTCAGTTCAAAATCACCCCTGAACAGCTTGATGCGGCAATCACCGACAAAACACGTTTGGTTGTGCTGAACAGCCCTTCAAACCCATCGGGTAAGGCTTATACACGTGATGAGCTAGCCGCGCTTGGCGAAGTCTTGAAAAAATATCCTGATGTTTTGATCGCAACCGACGATATGTACGAGCATATTCTTTGGAACCACACGCCATTTTGCAATATCGTGATGGCCACGCCTGAGCTATATGACCGCACGATGGTTCTAAACGGTGTTTCAAAAGCCTACGCGATGACAGGCTGGCGTATTGGTTACGCAGCAGGCCCTGCTGACGTGATCAAGGCAATGAAAAAGATTCAGTCGCAAAGCACTTCAAACCCAGCAGCGATTTCTCAGAAAGCCGCTGAGGCCGCACTTAATGGTGATCAAAGCTGCATTACTGACATGCTGACGCATTTCAAACAGCGCCATGACTATCTTGTCGCAGCGCTAAATGGCCTTGAGGGTGTGAGCTGTATTGAAGGTGACGGCACGTTTTATGCCTTCCCATGCGTGAAAGCGCTAATGGAAGCTAAGGGGTTTGATAGCGATGTAGACTTGGCTTCTGACATCCTTGAGAAGGTTAATGTGGCTCTTGTTCCGGGTTCTGCATTTGGTACGCCGGGCTATATGCGCCTTTCTTTTGCGACCTCAATGGAGCAGCTTGAAGCGGCCATTGAGCGCCTGCAAAAATATATCGCAGAATAAGCAAAAAAAAGTTGACGGATGCGGCTTAGCTGATAAGATACGCATCCATTGACGAGTTAGTCATTCCGCCTTAGCTCAGTTGGTAGAGCAGTAGACTGTTAATCTATTTGTCGCTGGTTCGAGCCCAGCAGGCGGAGCCAAATTTAAAAAGCCGTAGCTTCAACACTACGGCTTTTTTTATGCCTGTTTTTTACACCCAACGTTTTCACTGTTGAACGGTTTTTGGTTCAGCTTTGCTTCTGCGTTTTCTACCGCCCGAGTCAGTCTACCCGATCACCATTGTCGATATGACGCAAAACACCATCTCTGAATTCTAGGATCTTGATCAGCTTGCCCTTATGAGCTGGCACATAATAAGCCCGTGTTAGCGTTGAGTAATGCTGTCGGTATTGTGGCTGTACATAACGGCGGTGCGTTTTAAAGCCTTGCTGATAGACAACACCCTGCTGGTAATAGCGGCGGTCTTGATAACGGCGCTGATGCGGCTCATAGTGATCTGAATAACCGCGCACCTGCTCTTCAACGGTAGGCTTACCGCAGGCCAGTACCACTTCGCCGTAGGTATCACCTTCTTTTACGATCTCGCCTGTATCGCAACGAAAGCCCGCTGCATAGGCTGTGACGTGAAACGCAATGAGTGCAATAACGAGTAATAGCTTATTCATTGTAGCTCCTCATGAAATCCTCCATGTAGACAATGTCTAGGTTAATTTAGACGGTTTCCCTGAATGTAAGTTCAGTTTTCAGCATAACCCCGTTTTCATCAAAAAAAACGAAAAGCGCTGAGGCAAAAATCATTAGCCTAAGTGAGTAGCGTTGTTTACCATGAGATCATCGACTTTTATGTGTTTCGCTGATAACCAGACAAAACAACTTTTTATTTATGCATCACGTCATTCAAAGCAACCACACGGACAGTTTGTTTTCGCTTTTTGCCGAGCTTATGCGCCTTCAGCCGTTCCAGCAGAACCCGCTGAAGCCTTTATCAATTATTGTGCCCAACAAAGGCATGGAGCAATGGCTGAAACAAGCGCTCGCCAAGGAGTTTGGCATTGCAGCGAATGTGCAGTGTCTGCTGCCCTCGCGCTGGTTATGGCAAAGTTATCGCACACTTTTAGGCGCTATCGATGAGCAACTGCCCATCGAGAAATCAACCTTGCGCTGGCAGTTATTCAGCGTGTTTAGGCAGGACGGTTTTTTAGACGATATTGATCTGCCCTACCCACTGGATAATGCCTTAAAAGCGTTTCAGCTTGCCGATACCTTGGGTGATTTATTTGACCAATATTTAATGTATCGCGAGCCCATGATCGCAGACTGGGAAGCTGGCCAAGACAGTGCGCATTACCCTTGGCAGTCGCAACTATGGCGCAAGCTCATCCAAAGCCTTGATGCCGACGGGCCATTGCATCAGGGACAAGCGCATCGCCAGTTTTTAGCAGCGCTTAAGTCAGGTCAGCAATTACCCGAAACAAGCCTGCTATTTTTTGGCTTTGCCAGTTATGAGCCCATTATTATTGACGCGATTGAGGCGCTGGCCGCCAACCATGAGGTGTATTCCTTTATTCCAATGCCCTGCCGAGAATATTGGGCCGACCAAAGCCGAGCTCAACTCGAGGAGCTGGCCCATCCGTTATTAGCCTCATGGGGCGCGATGGGGCGTGATTTTTCACGTTATCTGATCGAGCAAGAAGCACTTGACACCACGATTCGAGCGTTTGATGACTACCCAGCAAGCACGCTATTAGGCCAATTGCAGCAAAGCGTTTTTGAAGCCAATGCTGAAACTCAAATCAACTATCAGCCTCAAGACTTTTCGCTCACCTTCCATCGCTGTTATAGCCCACTGCGCGAGATCGAAGTTTTGCATGATCAAATCTTGCATGCCTTAGAGTCTGATCCAAGCCTTGAGCCGTCGGACATTACCGTGATGGCCACTGATCTAGAGCTCTACCAGCCCTATATCGACTCGGTATTTCAGCACCAAACTGAGGTGCATATTCCGTTTTCCATCAGCACCTCAAAACGCTTTAGTGATGAGCCGGAAGTGAAGCTCTTGATGCAATTGATGGATTTACCCAAGCTGAATGCCGATTACCCAACACTCTTGGAATGGCTGGATAATGACAGTTTCCGCCAAGCGTTTGAGATCAGCGAAGAGGAAGTGGACGCCATCAGCCAGTGGATTGAGCTGGCCAATATTCGCTGGGGCCTAAATAAAGAGCATCAAGCCGAGCTTGGCGTGGACATTAATCAAAACAGCTGGGCCTTTGGTTTAGAGCGCTTGTTAACCGGTTATTTTATGGCCGAAAACCAGTTCAGCGAGCCGCTTTACCAAGGCAGTTTGGCGGTTCCGATGGATAATTATGATGGCATTGCCGTCACCATCGAAAAATTGGCGCTTTTGCTCGACAAGCTCTCAAAGTGGCGCCAAAGCCTGCGACAAACACAAACCTTAGCGCAGTGGCATCAGCTATTACAAGACATACTTAATGAAGCGTTTTGCGAGACCGAGGCGAATCGTTATACGCTGATCAACCTGCGTAAACAGCTGGATCAGCTTTTGGTTTCAGCTGCTATTTTTGGAGAAGAGCAGCAACTTGAGCGTGAGGTTTTGCGTTATGAATTGCAACGCCTGCTAAGCCAGACTCAGCGCAATGCGCAGTTTTTACGTGGTGGCGTTAATTTCACCAGCTTACAGCCTTTGCGCAGCCTACCCTTTAAAGCGATTTTTATTCTCGGCCTGAACCAAAACGATTACCCGCGACAAGATGAGCGCATCAGTATGGATTTGATGCAGTTTGATCACCGGCTCGGCGACCGATCGCCCAGTCTGGAAGACAAATACCTGCTACTTGAGGCATTGATGTCGGCAGAACAACGTCTCGGTATTTTCTGGCAAGGCTGGAAACTCACCAACAATGCGGACCTATTCCCCAGCCCCTTGGTTTTGGAGCTGCAAGATGTCATCAAACGGTTTGCGGGCGTTGATGCATTGAATGCGATAAGCCATGAGCATAGCTTGCACAGTTTTGACGACGTTGCCTACGAGCCGCAAGACAAACAGCCACTATTAAGAAGCTATCGCCCAATTGTCAGCAAAAGCTCAAACAGCATTTGGGCAAAGGTGGATGATCAAGCGCCAATAACCTCAACTGCGACAAGCGACCCAGCGCCATACCAAAACATCGAGCTTGCCGAGCTTATCGCGTTTTTCTCATCGCCAATGCGTCACCTGTTGAAACGTTTAGGCGTGGATTTTTATGAGCAAAAAATAGCGGACCCTCATGAGCCGTTTGCCCTTGATAAATCCAGCGATAGGCGATTACGAGCGGAGCTTTTAGATGAGGCATTAAATTCAACGTCAAGCTCATCTGAACCGACCTGTCTTGCCATGCATAAGCAAAAAGCCTCTGGCGCCTACCCCGTTCGCTTGGAAAGCATTTTTCATGGACAAGAAGAGCTGAGCATCTTGAGCGATAGAATCCGCGAGCACCGCGTAAATGCGACAACGGAGTCTTATGAGGTGCATTTCGAAGCGCTGAACCTGAGCGTTGAAGGCCAAATCGAGCTTTTTGATGGCGTGCTATTCGCGGCGATCGCTCAAAGCTGTAAAAGTAACGATATTTGGATCAACCAGTCTCGGCTCATGGTTGAGCTTCGCTTGAAATGGCTTCTAGCCAATTGTCACCGCCCTACCACGGCTAAGTTACTGTCTTATGATTCGAGTCTAGCGAAAACCGCGTTTCGCTTCACTGTGTTTGAAGGCATCGACTGCGCACAAGCGCTAGGTGAGTTTAACCAGCTCATAAAGCTTTATCTGGAGAGTTTTGAGCGCAAAATCGCGTTTGATAATTACTGCAGCAACCGTGGTTGCAGCAAACTCAAAGAATGGCCAGAGACGATCGACAGTGCCTTTATCGAGCAGTTTAAAAAAGCAGCTAATATGAAAAGAACACCCTTTATTGAAGAGCGACAGCTCTTTCCTGAGGGCCTAGTGAATTCGCCTGATTTTGTCAGGGATTCGCTGAGCTTTTGGGGTCGGTTTATGCTACTGGCGCAAACGGTCGACGCTTAGCCGCCACCAATGAGGATAGTCATCGCGGTAATGGCGAGTTTCTAGGCCCTCTTGAGTAAATCGAAGGCGAATTGAGCCTGTTCTTCCTGTTTGCCAATGCTCGATGCCTCTTTTTTCAAAGCGCTCAACCACTGGCTTTGCCGGATGACCGTAAGGGTTAAAAAGATTAGCCGAGCTGATCGCCAACTTCGGTTGTAGCCAGTCGATAAAGGCCTGACTCGAAGAGGTTTTACTGCCATGATGAGCGACAAATAGCACATCCACTGGAGCCAGCTCATAAAAATGCGTGATTAACTGCTGCTCTTGGATTTGATGAATATCGCCGGGTAATAACACTGAGCCATAGGCCGAGCGCAGTAATAAAACGCAGGATTCATTATTCAGCTTATCATCAGCCAAAGGTGCTGATAGCCAAATAAAATCAACCCCATCCCAATGAAAGTTCGCTGACTGATCACAGGCAGTCACTGGCACCCCAGCCGTTTCACTGCTTGGCTCATCACCAGTTTGGCCTTCTGTTTGGCCGCTTGTTTTATTGCCTATTATGGCGCCTTTAATACCTAAGTCTTCCTCAGCCAAAGCGCTACCTGAATACAGGGTATCCACCTGAATTTGCTGCAAAAACAGTGGTAAATCACCCAAGTGGTCGTTGTCTCGATGACTAATGACCAGCGCATCAATAGGGTTAAGTCGGCGGCCCTGCAAATACGGCAAAACCATTCGCTCAGTGGCACTACTGCTGCCCCATTTCTCACCCAAATCGTAGACCAGCTGATGATTTTGCGTTTCGATTACTGCGGCAAAGCCTTTGCCAATATCAAGCGCTGTGACCTCAAACTCGGCCATTTTAAGTGTTGAATTATAGGGAAATAACAAAACCCCAAGCGCCAGAGCCAAGCAAAGAGCGCGCACTGTCCATGAGCGAATCAGCCAAGCAAGAAATAAGCAAAACATCAGCGCAAGACTGGTCGAAAAATCAATCGAAAAGCTCATGCTCAGCCCAAGGTCGGATAACCCATTTAAGAGCGTCATCAAAACCTGCATCAGCCATTCCAGCAGCGACAATATTGTGTCAAAACCACGTTGCCAAGAAACCAGCGCCAACAAGACCAAGATAAATAATAGCGGCATTATGATAAACGCCACCCAAGGGATCGCGAGGCTATTGGCGAAAAACGCCGTGCTGGGCAATACTCCAAAGAACAATAGCGTTAAGGGCAATAAACCCAGCGACAAAACCAGTTGTAGTATAAAAGCGGCTCTTAGGCCGCGAAGCACGCGCTGCCAAGCGGTTATTTGGTCAAAGCGTGCGTCATTTGGGTATCGACGACGATGCGTGACCACCAGCAAAATAAGCCCCACAGCAGAAAACGAAAGCCAAAACCCCAAACTCAGCAGTACCAGGGGATTAATCGCCACGATCAAGCAAGCAATACTTAATAAGGTCGTGCTCGGCTGAAGGTTCCAGCCCATAGCCAGCACCACATAGGCCACCAGCAGCATCAGCAAAGCACGTTGCACCGGCACCTGCCAGCCCGTTAAAGCCGCATAGACCGTGCATACGGCAAAGGCGGCTAATAACTGCCAGCGCAATTGCGCTAAAGGCACAATAAACCAGCCTAGCCCTTTAACCAAAAGCACCATTAATAGTGCTAAAAAACCGATATGCATGCCCGAAATTGCCATTAAATGCGATGTGCCCGTATCACGAAACACCTGCCACTGCCGATCAGTTAAAAACTGTCGATCTGCGCTAAGCAGCGCATACAAGATGGCTCGCGCAGGCTGTTGCTCAGTTTCTTGATGCTCAGCAAGGCGGTTTAAATCCAGTGTTTGCTGCCAGTAATTACGCCAAGTTTGGCTGAGTGTTTTGTCAGCGGGCTTAAGACGCTTGAGTACACCCTCGGGTTTGGGGTTTTTGGACAGAGATGCTAAGGCATCGATGTCCTTGGTGATTAACCAGCGCTCATAATCAAAGCTATGCCATGAAAGCGAGCCCACTGGCGCTTTGACTTTAAGTGGCATCTGCCAAGTTTCCCCGACCTGAAAATTTGCCTCATGGCCTGTCGTGATGCGAATATGACTAAGCGCGGGTTCTGGCCTGTCATCTTTCACGAACTCGGGCATATGCTGATGCTCAGCTTCTACGGGCTGAACTGACAGCACCTTGGCATATAGCACGCGATAAAATGGTTTGCGCTCTATATCGGTAATTTTGACTTCTGCGATTAGGGTTTGTTTCTGCGAGGAAAAGGCTAAGCGCTCGTTAAGACTGCGCTCGGCGGACAGCCAACAGAGCCCCGCTGCTAAGGCCGCTGCTGCCAGTGATAAACTCAATGAAACCTGCCCAGCTATTGGATATTCGCGACTTGGCAAAGCCGTCATGATGGCCAAAAAAGATAAAACCGCCATACTGACTTGCATCTGGACGGTTTCGGTGCAAATGAATTGCATAAAAATTGCGCTGATCAGAAAAAAAACGCAAAGACTTCTTAACATTTTCCCTTGTAGTTGATGTCCCTATCCGCATAATAGGCAGATTAACTAGAGACATCCAGCGTTTATATGGCGAAAAAATTTTTCAAAAAATACAGTCCCAGCCCGGAGAAGCTTGAGCGCATCCCAGGGTTAGGCTTTGTTGGAAATTGGTTTAAGCGTCATCCCTATTTGCTCATGTTTAATCGCCGCAGTGTCTCTAAAGGGGCCTTCTGGGGCATTTTCAGCGCCATGATTCCACTGCTGATGCAGCCGCTTTACTGCGTGATTTTCTGTGTGGTGTTTCGCGCAAATTTGCTCGTCGCGATGTTCTTTGTTCTGATCACCAACCCACTAACCTCGGTCCCGATTTTCTTCTTCTGTTATAAGCTGGGCGCTTGGATGCTTGGCATGCCCGTGGTGAGTTTAAGCGAAAGCTTAGGCAGCTCTTGGAGCGAGTGGTTAAGCTGGGTTTTCACCAATTATAAACCCCTGTTTTTAGGCTCTATGATCGTTGGCTTTATCGCCTCAGGTGTGGCCTATTTGGTGGTGAATTATCTTTGGCGCCGCAATGTGCGCTTGGAGTGGTATCTGCGTCGACGCCGCCGAGAGCGCCGCGCATTAAAGGCAAATAAGGACGAACTAGACTAATCGCCCATCTTTTAGCTCAATGACTTGGGGCAGCTGTTTGGCAAACTCAAGGTCATGCGTCACGACGACAAAAGCCGTGCTCAATTCTTGGTTTAATTCCGTCATTAATTGTTGAATCTGACTTGCCGACTGGCTATCTAAATTACCTGTGGGTTCATCCGCGAACACTACCGCTGGCTCATTGACCAAGGCCCGAGCAATCGCAACGCGCTGACGCTCACCGCCAGATAATTCGGCGGGTCGATGCGATAAACGATGCGATAAACCCACACGAGACAGCATGGCGCTTGCCGCCTCATGAGCTTGAGCCGCTTTGCCTCCAATCAATAACGGCATCATCACATTTTCCATGGCCGTAAATTCGGGCAAAAGATGATGAAACTGATAAACAAACCCCATCTTCATATTGCGTAGCTGCGTGCGCTGGGCTTCGGATAACTGACTTAATGATTGACCAAAACAGTGAACCGAGCCTGAGCTTGGCAAATCAAGCCCAGCGATAACATTTAGCAAAGAGCTTTTGCCACTTCCCGATGCACCAACAATACCCAGCATATCTCCCTCATGCACTTGCAAACTAACTTCATGCAAAACAGGAACAACCAGCTTTTCAAAAGCGAACTGCTTACTCACTTGTTGAATATCCAGAATCAACTTACTCATAACGCAAGGCCTCCGCTGGTTGAATTTTTGAGGCAATATAGGAAGGATAAATCGTCGCTATTAGGCTAATAACGAGGGCAATGCCAGCCACAACGATCACATCATGCCAACGAAGCTCAGACGGTAGGAAATTAACAAAATAAGCGTTAAATAAATGGCTGCGCGTCAAAGACTCATACCAGGCCACAATGTCGCTGATATAAGTGGCTAATAGCACGCCCAAAATCACGCCTAACACTGTACCAATAATGCCGATCAGCGCGCCTTGCAAAACAAAAACGCGAAGAATAAAGCCACGACTAGCACCCATTGTTCTAAAAATCGCAATATCTGAACGCTTATCTTTGACCAACATGATCAAGCTGGAAATAATATTAAACGAAGCAACAATCACGATTAAAAACAACAACAGCTGAATCATCGTGCGCTCCATTTGTACGGCATTAAATAACGTGCCATGCGTAAACGTCCAATCGCGGCCATAAAACTGGCCTCGATAATCATCGACTAAGCCTTGCACAACACCACGAGCGGCAAATAAGTCGTCTACTTTGATGCGCACACCTTGAACCCCTTGCATACGCTTGAGTTTGGCCGCATCTTGCCAGTGAATAAACACAAAGTTGCTGTCTAACTCAGACTTTGTCTCAAAGATCGCGGAGATCGTAAATCGCTTAAAACGAGGTACAACACCCGCTGGCGATACGGACGCTTCTGGCAAAACCAGTGTAATTTTATCGCCAATTAACACCCCCATACTGCGCGCCAAACCCATGCCAATTACGATATCAAAATCCCCTGGCTCGAGGGCTTGGCGTAAATCACCATAGCGCATAAATTGGCCAATAATCGACACCTGATTTTCATATTCTGGCTCAATGCCGGTTACCATCACTCCATTCACACGGCCGTCATGGGCAATCATCCCCTGCAATTGTGTAAACGGCGCAGCGGCTGCTACACCGGGCTTGGTGGCCACTTCGTCGACAACTGACTGCCAGTTTTGAATATTCGGCTCGCTGAGTAATACGCCATGCGGCACCATCCCTAAGATGCGTGTTTTAAGCTCTCGCTCAAAGCCGTTGAACACCGACAATACGGTAATCAATGTAGCGACGCCTAACATGAGGCTGATAATCGAAACTACAGAGAAAAAAGACAAGAACCCCGAGCGACGGTTTGCTCGAAGGTAGCGCAGGGCGACGGCAAGAGAAAGCGGTTTAATCATGCTCGCGATTAAACCATAAACCCAGCCATCAGGCTAGCAACAGCCATCGACTTTCCAGATCAGTGTCGCTA
>JBPEWS010000170.1:0-1921 GCA_052032465.1 Pseudomonadales bacterium | reverse complement strand
GAGGTGGTGAAATTGGTAGACACGCCGGATTCAAAATCCGGTTCTGGAAACAGAGTGAGGGTTCAAGTCCCTCCCTCGGCACCAAATAAACGAACGCATTGGTTCGTCTCTTGCTAGAAAGTACATCTCACCACGCAAACTCAGCTTTTAGCTCAACCTCTGTTTCGCACTCGCTTTTATCAGCTTTTTTACTGGTTTTTTCTGAGCCGTTTTGTCAGGCTTGACACTGTTTATTGCGCATCTGTACGCGGCTGCTGCTCGAGTTTGTCATTCTGATTGGCATCGGCTGGCTCTACCTATCAAAAAATCATGCTACACTGTGGGCGTCTTAACTGGCCTCGCACGCCGAAGCCGCCTAAAAAGGGAACTCTATGCTCAGCAAATGGCAATGGCTGCTCAAACAGCTCGTCGGAAACTTATGGTGGCGCGCCTCGATTCTTGGCATTGTCGCGTTGGTGACCGTATTAGCCGCCTATGTCATCCAGTTTCAGTTTGATCTCGACTCGGTATTGCCATTTACCGTGGGGCAAAATTCGGTCGGCAAAATCCTTAATATTCTCGCCACCAGTCTTTTGGGTGTAACGACATTCTCGCTTAGTGTAATGGTTTCAGCGTATTCAGCCGCCAGCTCCAGTGTGACGCCGCGAGCGACCAAACTGGTTCGTCAAGATTCCACCACGCACAACGTACTCGCCACTTTTATTGGCGCGTTTCAATATAGCCTGATCGGCATTATTGCGCTCGAGGCGGGCATATTTAATGAAACTGGTCGCTTTGTATTATTTCTGGCCACCATTGTCATCATCGTGGTGATTTTGGTCGCTTTATTGCGCTGGATCGAGCATCTTTCCCGCCTTGGTCGGGTGAGTGAAACCACCACCTTGGTGGAGCAAGCGGCTGCTGATGCCATTGCCTTTCGAGTTGAATACCCTCATTTAGGCGCAAAGCTGCTGGATCTGAGCCAGCCACCGAGCTTTATTGATAATGTGTTCTATTTTGACCAAATGGGCTATATCCAACACATGGACCTGCAAGCCATCAATGACTGCGCAAAGGCGCATGAGGGTGAGCTGGCGCTTTTGGTTCAGCCGGGTGATTTTATTCATCCGAAAAAGCCCATCGGCGCTTTTAGCGGAGAAATGAATGAAGACCTAGCCAAGCTGTTTTGTTCGCATATTACGCTTGGAAATGATCGCACCTTTGAGCATGATGCCCGTTTTGGAATGCAAGTGATGGCCGAAATCGCATCAAGAGCCTTATCGCCAGCAGTGAACGACCCGGGCACAGCATCCGACGTGATTGCACGCTCAGTTCGCCTGCTCGCAAAATGGAAGGATCATGAGTGTTTAGACGATGACGATGAGCGCATCCACTACCCGCAGCTTTATGCTGAAGTGCTTGATCTGCATAGCTTGTTTAATGACTTCTATACCCCGATCGCTCGCGATGGCGCGGCCATGATCGAGATCCTGATTCGCCTATTCGACGCCTTGTTGGCGCTCAAGCAGATCAGCCCTGAAACCTTTGGTACGGTGGTTTATCAGTTTTCTGAGGAAATCAGCAACCGTGGCAAACTGTTTTTGCAAGACAGCACGGATTTGCTTCGCCTTGAAAAAGAGCGACAGCGAATTTTCGATAATACGCTTTAATCTGAGCCTAAGCCCGCCATCCAGCTGAGCGGACATTGCGTTTTTTCGATACATTCATGCGAGAAAACGCGATATACCTTCCCGCCATGACATCCTAACCTGAGAACAGTACGTAATTTAGTTTGCTGGACTCAGCAAAGGAGGATCAAAATGGCAAAAACAATGAGCTTTGCCTGTGTGCATTTCGGTGTCGCATTTTCTGTTGGCTATGCCTTAACGGGTAGCTGGGTGTCGGGCGGATTGATCGCGATGGTCGAGCCCGCGGTTAACAC
>JBPEWS010000017.1:0-6392 GCA_052032465.1 Pseudomonadales bacterium | reverse complement strand
CACGGCCAAACGAATCGCCAGCAGATAGCCCACCATCAATAAACACAGCCACAAAAAACTGCGCCAAACGAGATAGCGAACGATGCGAAAAAGCAGAGAAAATATATTCATGCAGCGTCGTCACGAATTACGTGATTAGGTTTTGACCACAAAAGAGTCTCTACGTTAGCACGAGCCATCGAAATTCTCATCTGACTTAGGCTAGTAGTGATATCTTTTGCCATAAATCAAACGTGAGAGTCCGCGGTAAATCAGCCAAACCATTCCCGTCGTGAACAGTTTTAACAGGCCAAAATTATTCGGATCGAGGATAGACGTTCCGCCTTGAGTCAGCAAAACATCGAAAACAACTTGATGCCAAAGGCATGCCAGCAAAATGAAAAGCACCTGAGCCAAGGCATTAAGCTCTCGAGCTGTTCGATTAAACTTGCTGATCAAAAACGCCACAGGAAATAATGCGAGGCCAAACATGCCAAGCGGCAACTGAAAACAACTATCCAAAAGAATGGAAAAAGCTAAAACGCCGATTAACTGAAGTCGACTGGGCGCAAAATAGGCAAAAAATATAACAAAGAGCATGGCCCAATTAGGTGCCAACCAGTCCACCCAAACAGGAAACACCATGATGGATAGCAAGGTGGTTAAGAGCATCATCAATAACCAAAGAATCGCGATCATGGTGTTGCCTCCAGAGGCTGAGCCGGTGATTCATTCTGGGAGGTCTCAACTTCTGAAGCTTCACGTTCAAGCGCATTTTGCTCAGGCTCTTCGGTTACTAACAAAACATGGCTTGAAGTTGAAAGATTAGCTGATGGCTGAATGATCGCTCGAATGAATGCTTCGCTACTGGTCGGTTTGATCTCAATAATCGTTCCAACAGGATAACCCTGAGGAAAAACACCTCCTAATCCAGAGGAAACTAATAAATCGCCAACTGAAAGGTCTGCGTTCAATTTCGGTATATCCATCGCCAATTGACGAGACTCGCCTCGACCACGAACAATACCTCGAACACCGTTTCTAATAAGCATAGCGGGTGTACGATGGCGTGAGTCGTTAATTAAAACCACACGGCTTTGCGAGTCAAACACTTCGACCACCTGCCCCATTAAGCCTGATGCATCCAACACAGCCTGAGACTCAAACACACCGCTTTGTGCTCCTTGGTTGATCATCACTTCTTGCTGATCGCCGATATGACGAATGCTCAAAATTTCCGCGGCTTGATAAGCCTTGGGCAAAATCTGGGTTGAACGTAAAAGCTCACGCAACCTGACATTTTCTGCACGAAGCGAGGCCAGCTCCAATAAACTCACCTGCATTTCAGAATTAGCCTGAGCAAGCTCATCGCGCTCATCAAGAAGTTGCTCATAGCGCTTAACATTGTCATCCCAGCCATCAAGTAGCTGCTGCGGCGTTGAGGCAAGCGCTCGAACGGGCGAAGCTACGAATGAAAGTCCCTGATGCACAGGTTTTAAGACCCGAGTATGCGAATCAACAAGGTATAAAACCGCTAAAAAACCAAAGCAATAAAACAAAAACAGCCAACTCATAGAGCTGGCTGAAGTTGAATACTGGGAGTTAAAAGCCATAAGAATTAATTAGACGACATAGCCTCAAGCGTTTTCTTATCGTACATTTCTAAAGCCATTCCGCCGCCTTTTGCCACGCAGTTCAAGCAATCATCGGCGATCACAACGGGCAGGCTAGTTTCTTCACGAATTAAGCGGTCAAGATTACGCAAAAGCGCACCACCACCTGTCACTACAATACCGCGCTCAGCAATATCAGAAGCCAGCTCTGGCGGGCATTTTTCAAGGGCTTTTTTCACAGCATCGACAATGCTCGTTAATGTTTCACGAATCGCTTCAAGTACTTCTTCGCTGGTCATTGTAAAGCTGCGAGGCACACCCTCGGCCAAGTTCAGACCACGCACATCAATTTCGCGGACTTCTTCGTCTACGTAGGCCGAGCCTACTTCAATTTTGATTTGCTCAGCCGTGGCTTCACCGATTTTGCAGCCATATTGACGACGCACATAGGAAACAATGTTTTGATCAAAGGTGTCGCCACCAAAATTGATCGAATCCTTATAAACAATACCATCTAACGAGATAATAGCGATTTCTGTAGTACCACCACCGATATCAACCACCATTGAACCCATAGCCTCATGCACTGGCATACCTGCACCAATAGCTGCTGCCATCGGCTCATCAAAAAGATAAACTTCAACCGCGCCTGCATTAGATACCGTTTCCCGAATCGATTTACGCTCAACTTTGGTCGCCAAACAGGGCACACAAACCAATACTCTTGGACTTGGCGGCATCAACGACTTTTCATGAACCTTACGGATAAATGCCTGAAGCATTTTTTCAGTCACATCAAAGTCAGCGATCACGCCGTCTTTCATTGGGCGAACGGTCTCAATATCCATAGGCGTTCGACCCAGCATGCGCTTAGCTGAATTACCTACCGCAAGAACCGACTTGGTATTGCCTGTTGTCTTCAAAGCCACTACAGAGGGCTCATTGAGCACAATGCCTTTATCACGCATGTAAATCAGCGTGTTGGCCGTACCCAAATCAATCGATAAATCGTTAGAAAAATAATGACGGAAGCGTTTAATCAATGACATAAATAACCTTAAATTCTGATGCAGAAGCGCCTTACAAAAAACCGCGTAAAAAAAGTGCGAAAGGCGACTAAAAATACCGACATACTTTAACAAGCACAAGGCTTTAGAGCAAGTCGATAATATGGTAATGTTGCCAGTCCTTTTTAACGCAAAAAATGCCATGTCGATCGATAGTAACGAACTCAAACAAATTGCTACGCTTGCGCGTCTAGGCTTAGATGAAGCCAGCATTCCACAGCTCACTGAACGAATGAATGAAATCTTGGCGATGGCCGATCAACTTCAGGATGTGGATGTCTCTGATATTCAGCCAATGGCGCATCCATTGGAATTCACTCAACGCCTTCGTGAAGATCAAGCGAACGCAGATATTGATCGCGAAAAACTACAAACAACTGCACAAGCAACCCATGAGGGGCTTTATCTCGTGCCTAAGGTGATCGACTAATGAGCTTACATCAACTTTCTTTAGCGCAATTAACCCAAGGACTGGCGAGCAAACAGTTTTCAAGCCAAGAGCTAACCGAGCATTATTTAGCTCGAATCCAGCGTCATGATGATAAAATCAACAGTTTTATCACGGTTACACCCAAGCTGGCCCTAGCTCAAGCAAAAGCAGCCGATGAGCAAATTGCCAGTGGCCAAGCAAGCGCGCTTACCGGTATTCCTATCGCGCACAAAGATATTTTTTGCACCGACGGCGTCAAAACCAGCTGCGGCTCTAAAATGCTTGATAACTTTATTGCACCTTATGAATCGACGGTTACGCAGCAATGTCAGCAGGCCGGCTTAGTTGCTTTAGGCAAGGTCAATATGGATGAGTTTGCGATGGGCTCTTCTAATGAAAGCAGCTTTTATGGGCCAGTGAAGAACCCGTGGAATCTTGACCATGTCCCTGGTGGCTCTTCAGGCGGTAGTGCCGCAGCCATTGCCGCAGGTTTAGCGCCATTAGCAACCGGCACGGATACCGGCGGATCGATCCGACAGCCAGCGGCTTTTTGTGGCATTTCGGGCATTAAACCAACCTATGGCCGTTGCTCACGATTTGGCATGATCGCTTTTGCTTCAAGCTTGGATCAAGCAGGTCCTATGGCGCGCTCTGCTGAAGATCTTGGCTTACTGCTCAATGCGATGTCTGGCTTTGATGAAAAAGACTCGACCAGCCTTAACGAGCCCGCCCCTGATTTTACAGCTCAGCTCAATCAGTCACTTAAAGGCTTGCGTATTGGTTTACCTAAGCCATTTTTTGATGAGCGACTTAACCCGGCAATGGGCGATGTTATTGCTAAAGCAAAAGACGAGCTAGAAAAGCTTGGCGCCACCTGTGTTGAAGTGGATCTGCCACATGTGCACTTTAGCGTACAATGCTACTACATCATTGCTCCGGCTGAGGCTTCTTCCAACTTATCGCGTTTTGATGGTGTGCGCTATGGCTACCGCTGCGATAACCCCAATGACCTGCAAGACCTTTATTTTCGCAGTCGAAGCGAAGGCTTTGGCGATGAGGTTAAGCGACGCATTTTGATCGGCACCTACGCGTTATCGGCTGGTTTTTTCGATGCCTATTACGTTCAAGCTCAAAAAGTCCGACAGCTGATTCGTCAAGATTATCTAGCCGCTTTTGAACAATGTGACATTATTCTTGGCCCCACAACACCTGAACCCGCCTACAAGCTCGGCGAAAAATCGGGTGACCCTGTCAGCATGTACCTTGGCGATATCTACACCCTTTCAGCGAACCTTGCTGGTTTGCCAGCCGCATCCATTCCTTGTGGTTTCACTGAAGGCTTACCTGTCGGTTTGCAGTTGATCGCCCCTTACAAACAAGAAGCCAAATTGCTTAATGTTGCTCATCAGTACCAAAGCGTCACTGACTGGCATCAGCAAGTTGCCCCGGGATTTGAGGAGTAAACCATGAACTGGGAAACTGTAATCGGACTTGAAATCCACGCTCAACTAAAAACAGAATCAAAGATTTTTTCAACCAGCCCGACCGCCTATGGTGCTGAACCCAATACTCAGGCGAATGAAGTAGACTTAGCGCTTCCTGGGGTATTACCTGTTCTTAACAAAAAAGCGCTCGAATATGCCGTTCGCTTTGGCCTAGCCATTGATGCTGAAATTCATCATTTCTCAGCATTTGACCGTAAGAACTATTTCTACCCTGACCTGCCTAAAGGCTATCAAACCAGCCAACTATTCCACCCAACGGTAGGCAAAGGTCATATTGATATCGAATTAGAAAACGGGGAAACCAAGCGAATTGGTATTACTCGTGCTCACCTAGAAGAGGACGCAGGAAAATCCGTGCACGATGCCTATCAAGGCATGAGCGGCATTGATCTTAACCGTGCGGGCACGCCGCTAATTGAGATTGTCTCTGAGCCTGATCTTCGAAGCCCAGCTGAAGCTGTCGCCTATTTGCGTAAGATTTACGCCATCGTTCGCTACCTTGATATTAACGACGGCAACTTACAAGAAGGCTCATTTCGATGTGATATCAACGTGTCTATTCGCCCACAAGGCCAAGAAGCCTTTGGCACTCGCACTGAAATCAAAAACGTTAACTCATTCCGCTTTGTCGAAAAAGCTGCCGAGTATGAGATTGAACGACAAATCGATGTGCTTGAGTCGGGCGGCAAAATCACACAAGAAACGCGATTATACGACAGCGATAAAAACGTCACTCGCAGCATGCGTAGCAAAGAAGAAGCAAACGACTATCGCTACTTCCCCTGCCCTGACCTATTGCCGATTATCATCGATGATGACTATATCGAAAGCATTCGCGCCCAATTGCCTGAACTGCCTGATCAGCGCAAGATGCGCTTTGTTGAGGCGCTAGGACTGAGCACCTATGATGCAGACATCTTAACCAGCGAGCGAGAGCTGGCCGACTTCTTTGAAGACGTCGTAAAAGCCGCTGACGGAGAAACTAAGCTTAGTGCTAACTGGGTGATCACCGAAGTACTTGGCCTGCTCAACAAAGAAGATAAAAGCATTGCTGACAGCCCTGTGACCACGCAGCAGTTGGGCAGCATGATTAAGCGCATTAAAGACAACACCATCTCATCTAAAATCGCTAAACAAGTGTTTAATGCCATGCTGGACAGCGAAGATAATGCTGACACCATTATCGAGCGTGAAGGCTTAAAGCAAGTGACCGACTCTGGAGCCATTGAGGCTTTAGTTGACGAAGTCATCGCCAATAACCCTCAGCAAGTTGAGAACTACCGCAATGCGGATGAAAGCAAACGCCCTAAAATGCTGGGCTTCTTCGTTGGTCAGATCATGAAAGCCTCAAAAGGCAAAGCAAACCCTCAACAGGTCAACGAGCTCTTATTAAAGAAACTCTAGTGGCTTAATAAAAAAGGGCGCAAAGCGCCCTTTTTTGTATCAACTTTTTTAACTATCAACGATCAACGTCTTTAGCTTGCCTTGGATTTAGCTAGACATGCGATAAACGCGCCATGGCACTTAATTGCACCCCCGAGCTCGCAGCGTTTTGCTCGTTTTGCTAAAGTTATTAGCTTACAGTAAGCCTTTTTCGTTTGAGCAATTTGACGATTCAATGCAGGTTGTCATTTCAGCTTGTGTATTAACTTCAGCGGGAGTTACTCCACCAGAAAACGTATGTGCGAAAATGCCAACAACAGAGATAACCATTACCGCAACACTAACGCGGTAGAACCATACAAAACCTTCCATCAGATACTCCTTCTTTTATATCCACGATCGATAATATCACCAC
>JBPEWS010000169.1:0-1946 GCA_052032465.1 Pseudomonadales bacterium | reverse complement strand
GCTGCTCGGCGAGATAGGCGCATACACTGAGTGCATCATCCATCCCTTTTTGTCCTGTGCCAGCATTGGCATAACCGGTGTTGATCAAGCAATGCGTTGGGCTGTGCTCTAGATGCGCTTTAGCGATCGTCACTGGCGCGGCACAAAAACGGTTTTTAGTGAAAACGCCACTGACAGATGACGTCTCTGGGAAGCGCATCACCGTTAAGTCCAGACGATCGTTATATTTAATTCCCGCCTTTACTGACGCAATTTCAAAGCCCTGTATGGGATAAATAGTGTTCATGCAATAGATCCATGACATTGCTTATATTTCTTGCCAGAGCCACATGGGCAAGGCTCATTGCGGCCCACCTTCGGCAACGCTTGAGCAGGCTGTGCGCCCTGCGATACCTGACGCGCCTCATCTTCAACACCAAGGTCTGAGCTTTCGTGTTGAAGGTTTAAGTCACGCTCAGCTTGCTGCTGCTCTTCATATTCCTGAACCTCTCTTGGCTTGATCTCAACGGCCGCCAAGGTTTTCGTGAACTCACCTTGAATACCCGCTAATAAACTTTGGAACATTTCAAACGATTCACGCTTATATTCCTGTTTCGGGTTCTTTTGGCCATAACCACGTAAATTAATGCCTTTACGCAGATGGTTCATGTTCGACAGGTGCTCTTTCCAGTTTCGGTCCAGAATTTGCAACATCAACTGCCTCAAAAGCAACTGAATGATCGGCTGACCAGACTCATCAGCACCTAAATTATCCGCTTTTGCTTGCAAATCATCAGTCAGTGCCTGATCAATGAAGTCCATCACATCATCACTGTCTCTTGATTTGTCCTCGTCCAAAAAGCCTTGAATATCCAACTCGATACGATACTCATTGGCCAAGGTCGATTGAAGACCGTCGATATCCCAGTCATCACTATGCGATGCCATCGGGATATAACGTGTGACCAATTCAGCCAACGCATCACCACGCATGGTCAGCACAAGCTCCATCAAGTCATCGGTTTCTAAGATATCATCACGCTGTTGATAGATAATTTGGCGCTGCTCATTGGCAATATCATCATATTCAAGCAGGTTTTTACGAATATCAAAGTTATGACCTTCAACTTTGCGTTGCGCTTTTTCAATTGAACGCGACAACATACCAAACTCCAAAGCCTCACCTCGCTCCATGCCAACGCGCTTCATCATATTGCGCACCGTATCACCGGCAAAAATACGCAATAAGTTATCATCCATCGACAAATAAAAGCGGGTTAAGCCCGGATCACCTTGACGACCGGCTCGACCACGCAGCTGGTTATCAATGCGGCGAGACTCGTGACGCTCACTACCAATAATATGCAAACCACCGGCTTCAAGCACCGCCGCATGACGCTCTTCCCACTGTGCTCGAATTTTCGCCTGTTCTTGCTCATCGGCCTGCGAATTAGCGGCCAATTCCGCTTCTAAACTCCCACCGAGCACAATATCTGTACCACGGCCTGCCATATTGGTCGCAATAGTTACCGAACCTGGTCGACCCGCTTGCGCAACAATGTCGGCCTCGCGAGCGTGCTGCTTCGCATTGAGCACTTCATGCTTAACGCCTGCTTTTTTTAGATAGGTTGATAACAGCTCGGAGGTATCAATACTCGCCGTACCCACCAACACCGGAGCGCCTTTTTCTACAAACGCATTAATGTCTTTAATGATGGCTTCAAACTTTTCTTCCTGCGTCATGTAAATGACATCATTCATATCATTACGCTGGATAGGCTTATTGGTTGGCACCAACACCACATCAAGACCATAGATTTGATGGAATTCAACCGCCTCAGTATCGGCTGTACCCGTCATGCCCGAGAGCTTTGGATACATACGGAAGTAATTCTGGAAAGTAGTTGAAGCTAGAGTTTGGTTTTCATTTTGAATCGCAACCCCTTCTTTGGCTTCAACTGCCTGAT
>JBPEWS010000168.1:0-8309 GCA_052032465.1 Pseudomonadales bacterium | reverse complement strand
ATAATTAAGCCTTGATGTTAGCGCTTATCAGGGTGTCTTCGCAATGCTTAGTTTGCTGGATTTTTGTTGAGCGGATATCGTGTTTACTCCTGTTTATTAGTGGTACTATAGCGGGTAATTGAAATTAGGTTTTTATCTCCATGAGCCATCCATTTTCACACTTTATCCGCGAATTAGGGCGCGGAAAAAAAGGCAGCCGATCTCTAACTCAAGCTGAAGCATATGAAGCGATGACGATGATTCTTAACCAGCAAGTTGAGGATATTCAGCTGGGTGCGTTTTTGATGCTGTTACGTGTAAAGGAGGAAACACCTGAAGAGTTAGCGGGCTTTGTGCAGGCGGTTCGTGACTATATTCAGGCTCAGTATGATGTCTTGCCTCAGGTGGTGGATATTGATTGGGCAAACTATGCAGGCAAGCGTAAACAGCTGCCTTGGAATTTGCTCACGGCAAAACAGCTGCGCGATGAGGGTAAAACGGTGCTGATCCACGGTTGTGGAGAACATACGCCTGAGCGGCTGTACACGGAAAAAGTCTTTAAGGAAATGAACTGGCCGATTGCTCAAAACCCAAGCCATGCGGCCAAGCTTTGTGCCAGTGAAGGGTGGTGCTATTTACCACTAGCTGCTATTCATCCGCATCTCGAAACACTAATTAACCTGAAGCCTTTGCTGGGTTTACGCTCACCGATTAACACGATTTGCCGACTGCTGAACCCATTGCAAGCTAAGCACGGTTTGCATGGGATTTTTCATCCCAATTATCTGCCCGCTCATCAGCAAACCGCAATGCTTTTGGGTGATCAGTCGATGTTGGCGTTTAAGGGAGAGGGCGGAGATACCGAAATTCGCCCCGAAGCTAAAACCAAGTTGATTGGCGTAAAAGCTGGCCAGCCCTTTGAGACGGTGTTGCCATCAGCATTGTCTGAGCGACCCGAGGCTGAGCCTGTGGTGGATGTGCCGGCCTTTAGGCAGATGGTTGAAGCTCCTGAGTTGATTAGTGACTACGGCAAAGCGGCCATGGCGCAGACCTATCAAGCGGTTCAGTTACTCATGGCGCAAAGCTGAAGCGCAACAGCCAGTTTTTTGGTTTACCGCGTTTGGTCTTTAAATTGTAAGATGACCTGAGCGGCAACATCTGACATTTTCTTGCTGCTATTCATCGCCAGTTTGCGAATAAACTGGTAGGCCTCATCCTCGCTGAGTTTCTGGTGTTTCATCAGCATGGCTTTGGCGCGTGTGATTTGTTTCTGCTCTTGCAAGGCGTTTTTTGCGTCTTCTAAAGCATCATTGGCTTGCTCTAGGCGATGCGCTTGGTCCTGCAAAAGCTCAAACAGATATTTGCTCATGCGTTTGCCAACGCCCGATTGCTGGTAAACCTCTTGGGCATCATTAGCGAAAATCGTCACCATTAATGGCTCATTCGTTTCACCTTGCTCGGCCATGGTTTTGACTTCGCTGGCTTTGTTTTCAAGGTTTTCTTTAGCGAGCGAAATTTGTTGTTCAATTTGTTTTTGAAACTGCATCTGCAGTTTAACTTCAATCATTTTTAGCTGGTCAATCCACTGTGTGATGGATTCAAACCAGGCATGACTGATGTCTGGATTAAAGCGGTCTTTTTGATGAATTAAGTCGCGAAAATGGTTCACTTGAGCCACCAGCGGTGAATTAAGAATGTCAATCCATGTGATCTGGATATCATCATTAGCAAAGTATTCAAACGAGTCAAAACTACGCTGCTGTTTATCAACGATTTGATGGTGACGCTCTTTTTGGCCGTCGCTAAATGAGCCTTTAGCAAAGCCTGCACTGCCTAATGCACGTTCTTGGCCTATGTATTCCTTGCCATGCATCAGGTGAAAAAGTGTGATTAAAGTATTTGCCGTTTGTGGTTCAGCGACAATATCAACCGTTTCAAAAACCAAATTGAGTAAGCCGCTGATAATGCGTGCATAAAACTCAAGCTGCTCTTTGGTTGAAACCGCCAGCTGAAAGGTTTCTTGTCGGGCCGGGATGATTTCATTCAGCTGAAATAGAACAGAGCCAATATGGTTGAGCCAGAGGCTATTAACTTGAGCGCTTCTGAACTCATCAAAATGTTGGGCCAAAAACTCATGCAAGGCGGCTAAATTTTGGTCTGTTTGTTGGACTTGTGCTTGTAACTCGCTTTGGAATAACTTGCCCTCAGAACCCAAATAAATATTGCTCGCGCCACGCTCTTTCTGAAGTGAGTGGACTAGATCGCTGATAATGACAACCAGCCCACCAATGCGATAGAAAAAATTTAGATGCTGAATTTCCGCATTTTTTGATGCCAGTAGAAAGTCAGCTGGCGTAATGATATCGGTTTTAATTTGGTGCATATGTGCCAAATAAAGTTACAACATGTTACTACTTTAGCAGTATTTTCCATTTTATGGCAGACATAAAGCACGAAATACTAAGGAAAGCTGAATGACTCCAAAGCCCTGCTGAGCCTGAAGTTGAGCCCTTTGTGTAACATCCTGTAATAATAGTTGGCACGCAAATTGCTAATTTCAGTTTGCTCGAAGTTGCAAATGTTAGTTCAACAATAGAGCTAACCAAATTTCATGTTAATGGGACAAAGGCGTCCAACAACTGCTTCAAAGATGGGGTAAGTGTTGTGACGCCTTTTTTGTTCCTGAAATTCATCAATAGGAGATCACCATGTTAAAGCCTTTATTTAAAGCAACGGTTATCGCCAGCGTGCTTAGCTTATCGCTCAGCGCCTGTGACAATAGCTCTGCGCCTGAAACAACCGCACCAGCGCCTGTTTCTGAAACCACCGTTTCTGAAACAGCAAGCTCAGGTGCTAGCTTATTTGAAAAGCTAACGACTTCTTTGGGAGCACCTGAGAAAGAAGAGCTTAAATTCGGTTTCATCAAACTAACGGACATGGCGCCGCTAGCGATTGCTTACGAGAAAGGCTATTTCGAAGATGAAGGTCTTTATGTCACGCTTGAAGCGCAAGCAAACTGGAAGGTATTGTTGGACGGCGTGATTGACGGTCGCCTTGATGGCGCGCACATGTTGGCAGGTCAGCCACTAGCAGCAACGATCGGTTACGGTACCAAGGCCGACATCATTACGCCATTTTCAATGGACTTAAATGGTAACGGTATTACGGTTTCTAATGATATCTGGGAACAAATGAAGCCAAACATTCCAAAAATGGCTGATGGTCGTCCCGTTCACCCAATCGGTGCTGAGTACTTAAAGCCTGTGGTTGAAAAGTATCAAAAAGAAGGTAAGCCATTCAATATGGGTATGGTTTTCCCAGTATCTACGCACAACTACGAGCTTCGTTATTGGTTAGCTGCTGGTGGTATTCACCCAGGTTTCTACGCTCCAGCTAAAGGCGATACTTCTGGTCAAATTGACGCAGATGCTTTGCTTTCTGTAACACCTCCACCACAAATGCCTGCAACACTTGAAGCTGGCACCATTTATGGCTACTGCGTAGGTGAGCCTTGGAACCAACAAGCAGTATTCAAAGGTATCGGTGTTCCTGTAATTACTGACTATGAAATCTGGAAAGATAACCCAGAAAAAGTATTCGGTATCACTAAAGAGTTCTCTGAAAAATATCCAAACACCTCTGCTCGTGTAACTCGTGCATTGATTCGCGCAGCAAAATGGTTGGATGAAAACGATAACGCGAACCGTCCAGAAGCGGTTGATATCCTTTCAATGCCTCAATACGTAGGTGCTGACGCTGAAGTTATTGCTAACTCAATGACAGGCTTCTTCGAGTATGAGAAAGGTGACAAGCGTGACGTTCCAGACTTCAACGTGTTCTTCCGCTATAACGCAACTTACCCATACTATTCAGATGCGATCTGGTATCTCACTCAGATGCGTCGTTGGGGTCAGATTGCTGAGCACAAGTCAGATGACTGGTACTTCGAAACAGCGAAGAAAGTTTATCGCCCTGACATCTATGCAACAGCAGCTAAGTCTTTGGTTGAAATCGGTTTGTTCGATGCAAGCGAGTTCCCAGACTTTGATAGCGAAACAGGCTTTAAGCCACCTCAAACTGAATTCCTTGACGGTGTAACGTATGACGGTACTAAACCGACTGAATACATCAGCAAAATGGAAATCGGCTTGAAAGAGGGAGATGCGCTATAAGCGCTCTCCTTTTCCTTCACTTTAAGGGGTAATTCATGAGTTTAGTCAGTGAAACAGAAAGCAAAATGGCAGAAAAACTGCGCGAGGCCATTTGGTCAAGTAAAGTCAAAGCTGTTGTGCTGCCTGTCGTTGGTATTATCACGTTCTTGTTGCTTTGGTCGGGTGTAGCCAGCCAAATCGACACTTCGCTTGGGAAATTCCCAGGCCCAGCTGCGGTATACGAGCAAGCAGTTGCACTTTATGACGAGTTTGTCGTAGAGAGTGACAAAGCTGATGCGTTTTACCAGCGCCAGGAAGAGCGCAATGCCATGAAGCTGAAAATGGATCCAAATTACGAGCCTGTTATGCGTGAATACACGGGTAAAGAAACGTTTTTTGATCAGATCATCACGAGTTTGATTACCGTAATGGCCGGTTTCTTGATCGCTTGCTTAATTGCTATCCCACTGGGTATCGCGATTGGTATCAACCAAACGTTGATGCAGGCGGTGAATCCGATCATTCAGGTGTTTAAGCCGGTATCACCTCTGGCATGGCTGCCACTGATTACGATGATTGTCAGTGCCGTCTATGTGACAGATGACCCCTTAGTGCCAAAGTCATTTTTGACCTCAATGTTCACGGTGATGCTATGTTGCCTATGGCCAATGCTGATTAACACCGCTGTTGGTGTGGCGTCAGTGCCTAACGACCTTCGCAACGTAGCTCGCGTGATTAAGCTGCCAACACTGACCTTCGTATGGAAAGTGATTATTCCTTCGGCAATTCCGATGATCTTTACAGGTATGCGCCTATCTTTGGGTATCGCATGGATGGTATTGATTGCGGCGGAAATGCTGGCGCAAAGCCCAGGTTTGGGTAAGTTCGTTTGGGATGAGTTCCAAAACGGTAGCTCAAATTCATTGGCTCGAATCATGGTGGCTGTATTGGTGATTGGTTTGATCGGTTTCTTACTCGACCGCATCATGCTGCTCATCCAAAACTGGGCATCATGGGATAAATCAAATAAAGCATCATAGGGGAAAACAATGACAGCCTTACTAGAAATTACCGATGTCGATATGGATTTCCCAACACCAACGGGGTCATTCAAAGCATTAAAAGACATCAATCTAAAAATTGATAAAGGCGAGTTCTACTCGTTTATTGGACACTCAGGTTGCGGTAAGTCAACCATCTTGAATATTGTTGCTGGCTTATACCAAGCGACAAAAGGTGGAGTCGTGCTGGGTGGAAAAGAGGTAGACGAGCCCGGTCCTGACCGCGCGGTTGTCTTCCAAAACCATTCCTTATTACCTTGGTTAACGGCGTATGAAAATGTTGAGTTAGCGGTTAAGCAGGTATTCAAAGGCCAAAAAACCAAGGCCGAAATGAAGGATTGGATTGAACATAATTTAAAACTCGTTCACATGGATCACGCAATGCATAAACGTCCAGACGAGATCTCAGGTGGTATGAAGCAGCGTGTCGGTATTGCCCGCGCACTGGCTATGCAGCCTGAAATCTTGCTAATGGATGAGCCATTTGGTGCGCTTGACGCACTAACACGTGCACATATGCAAGACTCATTGATGGAGATTCAGAATGATTTGAACAATACCGTGATTATGATCACCCACGATGTGGATGAGGCGGTATTGCTTTCAGACAAAATTGTCATGCTAACCAACGGGCCTGAGGCAACTGTTGGTGAAATACTTGACGTAACTTTGCCTCGCCCACGCGATCGTCTCGCTTTAGCTGAAGACCCAGAATATAACCACTGTCGCTCAGCTGTCTTGACCTTCTTGTACGAAAAACAACGCAAACACTAATAGGAGTTAGTTATGAAGTTAAATAAATTGGTTTCACTGGTTGCTGCAACAGCGTTTGTTGCACTGCCACAAGCAGAAGAAGCAATGACTATTTCTGAGGCTATCGCTTCAGGTACACCAAGCTTGGACATGCGTTTACGCAATGAGTCGGTATCAGGTGATGGTGCAGATGGTCGTGCATTAACACTACGCACTTTGCTTGGCTATAAAACAGCATCTTATAAAGGTTTTTACGCCTTTGGTGAATTTGAAGATTCACGTGTTATCGCAGGTGTAGATGACTACAAAGTAGGCCCTGCAGGTTTCCGTACATCAAGCTCTGATGCGGTGATTGCTGATCCAGAGACAACTGAGCTAGATCAAGCATACCTTGGCTATGGCGATGATATGTTCAAGATCAAAGCGGGTCGCCAAGTGGTAACGATGGATAACCACCGTTTCGTTGGTCACGTAGGTTGGCGCCAAGACCGTCAAACGTTTGACGGTGGTGTGATCTCAATTATGCCGATCGACAACATGACATTAACGTATGGTTACCTTGATCAGCGCAACCGTATTTTTGCTGAAGCGGCTGATATCGATAGCCGTGACCACTTGGTTAACTTAAGCTACAAAACACCTTATGGTACAGCGGTAGGTTATGCTTACTTGCTTGAGAATGTTGCAAACAGCCAGAAGATTGACTCGTTCGGTGCTCGCTTCTCAGGTTCAGCAAAAATGGATTCAGTTAAAGCGCTTTATACGCTTGAAGTAGCTGGTCAGCATTTTGATCAGGGCGATGCAAGCTATGATGCGATGTATGTTTCTGCCGAAGGTGGCGCAGTGTACAGCGGTATTACAGCTAAAGTGGGTTATGAAATGCTAGGCTCAGATGACGGCATGTATGGTTTTTCAACACCACTGGCTACTCTACATAAATTCAATGGTTGGGCAGATATGTTCCTAGGCACTCCAGCAGATGGTTTGCAGGATATTTATGCCAGCATTGGCACCACATTCAGTGGCTTTAAAACGATGGTCGTATACCATGATTTTCAAGCTGTTGAAGGTGGCGCGCAGTACGGTAGTGAGATCGATGCCGTGATTTCAAAAGGTCTTACCAAAAACCTATCAGCAAGCATCAAGTATGCGGACTATCAAGCTGACGATTTCAAGGTTGATACCCGTAAATTGTGGCTAAGCTTGCAGGGCAAGTTTTAATTAGCGCTTTGAAGAAAGCCTTAATTAAAAGAGCGGCGTAAACCGCGCCGCTCAAATTCATTAACCTTAAGTTTGGAGAAAAAGTATGTCTTATATTGAGCCAAGTGAATTTGCTGCCAAAATGGTCGATTCGGGCGAATCTAAAATCTTTATGTCAACTCGCGATACGTTTATTCGTGCTTTCATGGCCGGAGCCATTCTAGGCTTGGCAGCTATGTTTGCCATCACGGTAGCGGTTAAAACGGGCGTGTTTTTGGTCGGTGCATTATTGTTCCCGGTCGGGTTTATCATGCTGTATCTGATGAAGTTTGACTTGTTGACGGGTGTGTTTACATTGGTGCCTTTGGCGCTGTTGGATAAACGCCCTGGTTGTACGGTTGGCGGTTTAATGCGCAATTGGACCCTGGTGTTCTTTGGTAACTTTGCAGGCGCTTTGACCACAGCTTTTCTTATGTCTTTCGTCCTGACTTATGGCTACAGCACAGACGGTGGTGCGATTGCTGAAAAAGTTAGTCACATTGGTGAAGCACGTACGCTTGGTTATCAGTCACACGGCCTTTTGGGTTGGATGACTATCTTCTTCCGCGGCATTTTGTGCAACTGGATGGTATCGATGGGCGTGGTTGGTGCGATGATTTCAACGTCGGCGACTAGCAAAATTATTGCTATGTGGATGCCAGTGATGCTGTTCTTTTTTATGGGCTTTGAGCATTCAATCGTGAACATGTTCTTGTTCCCATTCTCGATGATTATGGGCGGTGATTTCTCATTTGGTGATTATCTGCTTTGGAATGAGCTTCCAACTGCATTAGGTAACTTAGTCGGTGGCTTCTTGTTTGTTGGCTTGCCGCTTTACTTCACGCATGTTCGTACTCAACCAGACCGCAATGCTGCCGTTGATCGTGAAATTGCGTAAGTTAAAAAAATAATAATATCTCCTGTGTTACACTCTTGGCCTAGTTTCGACTAGGCCTTTTTTGTAAAAATAACGCATGCCCTATCTAAAACTCAACTTTGGACAAGCCAGTAATAAAGGCCGAAAACGCATCAATCAAGATGCCGTAGCTGCTCAGTTGCCTGACTATCGATTACTCGCGCTTAAAGGAGCCGCCTTTGCGGTGGCAGATGGCGTGAGTTCAAGTCA
>JBPEWS010000167.1:0-1730 GCA_052032465.1 Pseudomonadales bacterium | reverse complement strand
GAAAAGAAAGTGACTCACTGATTCGCGGATTGTTATTCGCAGGAAGTTTTAAAAGGCCGGTTTTCCGGCCTTTTCTCGTTTTACGGTATACTGCTTAAATGATTGAAGATATTTTCCTTCGGGTCACGGCCTACGACTGGCTCATGCTCGGTTTGTTCTTGCTGATTTTATCTCAGATAGCTGAACACTATTATCTGGCTTGGTTATCGTTGGCGGTCTTATGCGCTTGCTTGGTTAAGGCGTTCTTCCCCGATATTTCATGGCAATGGCAGCTGATCAGCCTCGGCTTGTCGAGCTTCTTTTTGTTGGCGTTGGGCTTTGAGCTTCGCCATAGGCTTAATCCGAAAATCGTTCGTAAATTTAAAAATCCCCTAAAAAGGTCACAAAAGACAGAAAAGGGCTAGGCAGCACCAAAACGCCGCGCTACTATGAACGAATGATGTTATTTAAAATTAAACTCAATTGGCTTTGTCGAACTGCCTGCGCTGTCATGCGCTGGGCATCGTAAGGCTGTGGTTGTTTAACGTCATTGTTTCCAAACCGCAGATTCAGAAACTGCGGTTTTTTTGATTTTCTCTCCTTCCCAAGCTTCCTTAATTCAAAACCACCTCAGTTTCTCTTTTTGCAAATCGTTATAGGCTAAAAAAGAGGTTGCGATGAAAAATGCACTAGCTTTGTTAATGTTGATTGTTGTTTGGTCTACCACGCCGCTTGGCTTGGCTTGGAGTACGCTCGCCTTCACGCCAGAGCTTGCCGGTGCATTGCGTATGGGAGTGGGAGCGCTGATCGCGTATCTCATTTTAAAAGCTTGTGGCCTTCGATTACCCAACGATCAAGCCGCGTTGATCGCCTATGCGACAGGTGCCATCGGCGTGTTTGGCGGAATGTATTTGTCTTATTTGTCGGTGCAACATATTTCCTCGGGCTTGCTTTCGGTGATTTTTGGTCTTTCTCCCATGTTATCCGCCTTTTTAGGGGCTAAGTTTTTGGGCGAGCAGCGGCTTAATCCTTTGCAATGGCTGAATCTTTCGGGGGTGGTTTTTGGCTTGTTCTTGATTTATCGAGCGCAGGAAAACGCGGAGCATATTTCACTATTGGGCTTAGTGCTTGCGTTTTTGGCCGTGAACCTGTTCGTGCTATCTGTGATTGTCGGTAAAAAAACACAAATGCATTTACAGCCATTACAGACTCTCACAGGGACATTGGTCGTATCGACGCTGTGTTTTACGGTGTTGTGGATTGCCCAAGGTGCACCTTTACCTGATGCATCTCATGCGGATTTAATGACCTCGGTGTGGGCGTCATTGTATTTGGCGGTTGTGGCATCGGTATTGAGCTTTTTAGCCTTTTTTTATTTGGTGCGAGCGGTGAACTCAACGGTGATCGCTCTGCCAACGGTGATCACGCCGATTATTGCGCTGGGTTTGGGGAATTGGTTAAACAATGAGCAATTACCTTTGATGGCGATCATCGGCGCCTTGGTCGTGATTATGGCTTTGGTCAGTTTTGTTTTGCTTCGCCAGCGGGCACTGGCCAAAGCAAAGCAAGCAATGGCTTAGCTTGAGTCTTAACTGGCTCAACTGGAGCAGATTAAACGTATCGTGCGCTAGTTTTTCACCCAGAAAAGCCGTGATAGTAGCCGCTTATAAAACGCCAGCTCTCACATGTGGGCGCTTGGGCTGATTTTAGCTATCCCAAGTAAAGCCTGAATTATTGACGATATGACAAAA
>JBPEWS010000166.1:0-12357 GCA_052032465.1 Pseudomonadales bacterium | reverse complement strand
TCAAAGCGAACAGCATCTGGATTGGTTTTTGGGTCGGCGTCATAAACACCGTCAACATTGGTGGCTTTGATCACCACATCAGCGTCGATTTCAATACCACGCAGGCTAGCTGCCGTATCTGTTGTAAAAAATGGATTACCCGTACCAGCAGAGAAAATCACCACATCCCCTTTATCGAGATATCGCAAAGCCGTTCTACGATCATAGTGCTCAACGATGCCGCTCATTGGGATCGCAGACATAATTCGTGTGCTGATGCCCGCTCGCTCAAGTGTATCGCGCATTGCAATGGCATTCATCACGGTGGCCAGCATGCCCATATGGTCACCAGCCACACGATCAAGGCCTGCTTCATTGAGCTGTTTACCGCGGAATAAATTTCCGCCGCCAACGACAATGCCAACTTGGACTTTAATACCCACCAATTGGCCAATTTCCAAGGCCATTTTGTCTAATACTCGTGGGTCAATACCAAACTTTTCGCTACCTGCCAGTGCTTCACCACTGAGTTTTAACAGGATTCGCTTATACTTTGCTCGCTCAATCTGCTTTGCCATGTCTAACCTCAACACCACCAAAAGGGTAAAAAAACGCGCTCTATAGTTTAGTGAAATGATAAAAATATGCAAAAGGTTTCGCCAATAGCCTCGACGAGCCGATCACTTATCTAAACCCGTCTCCTTTCGAGCAATTTTCAAGGCCACTTTGTCATAACCACGAGAAGAGCTTATGCGCTTGATAAAACCCATCATGTAAGTTAAGCGTGTTTGATAATAGCGCGGCTTGGGACGTTGTGACTCAAGAATATCGATCACATCCTTAACCACCGCATCAGGCTCAAGCGTAAAAGGGATTCGACCGGTCATCGCCAAGCCTTTGTGCATCGTTTCGTAGGCACGCTGATGCGGGCTGTCATGCATAATAGGCTTGATATACTTAAGAAAAAACTTCTGCTTATTTTGCCGAATCCGAGAAACAATAGGACCAGGCTCAACCAAACCCACCCGAATATTGCTATCGGTTAGGGCCAATTCCTGTCGCAGTGCATCAGTATAAGCCTCAAGAGCATGCTTGCTAGCACAATAAGCCGCACGAAAAGACATCGCAGCAATACCCATCACCGAACTGTTTTGAATAATGCGGCCATCACCCTGCGGACGCATAAATCGCTTAAGCACTTGGTTGGTGATATAGGTCACTGCAAAAAAATTGGTATCAAACTGCTCGCGCAGTGCTTCATCTGGTAGGTCCTCAGCTGCGCCAACTTGCGAGTACCCTGCATTATTGAATACGCCATAAAGCTTGCCGTAACGCGTTTGTATATGATCCAGCAATGCATCCACTTGCGCATAATCTGTGACTTCAAGAAACTGAGCATCAACGCCTAGGTCTCTCAGACGCGCCACATCTTCCTCTGACCTGGCTGTAGCGATCACCGGATAGCCTCGCTCATGCAATAGCTGCGCAGCGCGCCAGCCAATACCTGAAGAACACCCCGTAATTAAAACAGGCTTGCTTGCATAATCCATAAACACCTCCTATTAGTCACAACAGTATACGGGCAAAAAGGCTCAAACGCTTCCATCACAAAACCACTTTCTTAGCCTATTTTAATTTCACCGCTTAGAGATAGCTTAGCGGTGCATATTACCGTTGAATCCAACAAAAAAAGGGAGCCATTGGCTCCCTTTTTTTGCGTGGTTGATCAAATGCAGGTTATTAACCTGCGATAAGATAAACCCTTAGACTTTAGCTGCAGCGGCAACTTCTGCTGCAAAATCCGTCTCTTCTTTCTCGATACCTTCGCCCACTTCAATGCGCGTAAAACCGATCAATTCTGCACCGGCATCTTTGATCAATTTAGCAACCGTGATGTCTGGGTTTTTAACGAAAGGCTGGTCAACCAAGCTCACTTCTTTCTTGAACTTGCCAAGACGACCTTGGATCATTTTCTCAATGATTTCAGCTGGCTTACCTGACTCTTGTGCTTGCGCAACAAAGATGTCTTTTTCTTTTTCAAGAATTTCAGCTGGGATATCGTCTGAATGCGCAACCATTGGGTTTGTCGCTGCAACGTGCATCGCCACGTCTTTACCAAGTGCTTCATCACCACCTTTAAGTGCAACCAATACACCGATTTTCAAACCGTGAGCGTATTCACCGATAACACCTTCAGCGTTTTCTACCATCTCAGCGCGACGAATTTGAATGTTTTCACCAATCTTCTGGATCAGACCCTGACGAACGCTTTCTACCGTACCGCCATCGATTTCTAGCTCAGCGATTTGCGCAACATCTGTAACGCCCGCTTCAAGCGCTGCTGTAGCTACTTTAGCTGAGAATGCTTCAAAGTTGTCATCACGTGCAACAAAGTCAGTCTCACAGTTGATTTCTACCATGATCGCTTTGTCACCTGAGTTAGCGAATGCAACTTTACCTTCTGCTGCAACACGACCCGCTTTCTTAGCCGCTTTCGCTTGGCCAGATTTACGCAGGTTTTCGATAGCGACTTCGATATCGCCATTCGTTTCTACTAATGCTTTTTTGCACTCCATCATACCCAAACCGGTACGCTCACGAAGTTCTTTTACTAGGGCTGCTGTAACTGCCATGATTTGCTCCTAAAAAATTTATACGTAATAAAAAACAAAGGCGGCCGTGGCCGCCCTCGGAATAACTTACTCGGCTTTCGCTTCTTCAGTTGCCTCAGCACCCGCTTCAGTTTCCTGAACCGCTTGCTCAGCGACTGTATCGTCTACCTCAACAAAGCCGTCTTCTTCTGTACCTGTAACTGATGCATAGTTACGACCTTCGATGCACGCATCCGCAACAGCGCGAACAAAAAGCTGAACCGAACGAATCGCATCATCGTTACCTGGGATAACGTAATCGATGTTATCTGGATCGCTGTTAGTATCAACAACACCCACAACTGGAATACCTAGCTTGTTTGCTTCAGCAACAGCAATGTTCTCATAGTCAACATCAACAACGAAGATAACGTCTGGCAAACCGCCCATATCTTTAATACCACCAAGTGAACGCTCAAGCTTTTCTAGCTCACGCGTTTTCATTAGTGCTTCTTTTTTCGTCAAGCGGTGCAATGTACCGTCTTCTTTTTGCTGCTCAAGCTCTTTAAGTGTGTTGATTGACTGGCGAATAGTTTTCCAGTTAGTCAACATACCACCTAACCAACGGTGGTTAACATACGGCATACCCGCACGCTCAGCTTCTTCAGCGATAATCTTTTGTGCTGCACGTTTTGTACCTACGAAAAGAACTTTGTGCTTTTTCGATGCTTCAGAGTTAATGAACTGAAGTGCATCATTTAATGCAGATACTGTGTGCTCAAGGTTGATGATATGAATCTTGTTACGCGCACCAAAAATGTACTCTGCCATTTTTGGGTTCCAGAAACGTGTTTGGTGACCGAAGTGAACACCAGCTTTTAACATGTCACGCATGCTTACATTTGCCATAATATTTCTCCAAATTGGGTTAGGCCTCCACACTCCCCAAACCTCGACTGAATTGAACAGCACCCAAGGCTTAGTTTGTTCAGAGCGTGTGTGTTTTCATAAAAATTGCTAGCTCTGACGAAATAGCATTTATAGGTAGAAATCGTTACAATGCTTTTTCGATTTCCACGGGCGCGGTTTATACCATAAACACCCCTTAGGAACAACCAAAAAGCCTTTTTATTGCACAATTTTAACGAATTACCATGACGCTAATCAAAGATGCCACCGCCATTGAAAAAATGCGCACCGCAGGCCGCCTAGCCGGCGAAGTTTTAGAAATGATTACGCCCCATGTTCAGCCAGGCATTACCACCGCTGAACTGGACAAGCTTTGCCATGACTACATTGTTGATGTTCAACAAGGCATTCCGGCTTGTTTAGGCTACCGCGGATTCCCCAAATCCATCTGCACATCGGTTAATCATGTGATCTGTCACGGCATTCCTGATGACAAGGCGATCAAATCGGGTGATATCATCAATATTGATGTGACGGTCATTAAGGACGGTTATCACGGCGACACCAGTAAAATGTTTGTTGTTGGTGATGCTATGCCCTTTGCAGAGCGCATTGTGCGAGTTGCTCGCGAATGCATGATGGTCGGCATTGAAATGGTGAAGCCCGGCGTGCGTTTGGGTGATATTGGCTATGCGATTCAACGTCATGCCGAAAAAAACCGTTTCTCTGTTGTGCGTGAATACTGTGGTCATGGTATCGGCGAAAACTTCCATGAAGACCCGCAAGTTTTGCATTATGGCAAACCCGGAACGGGCCAAGTTCTCGAAGAAGGCATGACCTTCACGATCGAACCGATGATTAACCAGGGCACACGCCATACTAAATTGCTCAACGACGGCTGGACAGTGATCACAAAAGACCGCAAGTTGTCTGCTCAATGGGAACACACCTTGGCCGTAACAGCCGATGGCGTAGAAATTCTTACCCTGCGTCAGGAAGAAAAATTATAATGAATATGGTCGATCCCAGCGCGTTTGTCATTGATTTTGAATCACCAAGCCCTGAGCGCATCAAGCAATATCTTGCTGATCAACGCCAACACCTAGAAACCGCATTTTATGAGCTTGATAGCTCAGCGACGGTTTTGGTTCAACGTTATGCGCAAGTCGTGGATCAGCTGTTAATTCAGCTGTGGCATCACCACATGGGCAAAACACCGGCGGCTCTTATTGCCGTGGGTGGCTATGGCCGTAATGAGCTCTTTCCGTTTTCAGATATTGACCTTTTAGTGCTGGTCGATGAATGGACTACGCAAATCGAAGAAAAGCTATCAGACTTCATCCGCTCACTTTGGGACACAGGGCTAAAAATTGGTCACAGCTGTCGCACCATCGACGAGTGTGTCGAACAAGCAAAAGACGATTTGACCATCATAACGAACCTGATGGAATCGCGTTTCATGGTGGGTCAACCGATCTTGCACGACCAGCTTATTGAGCGTACCAGCCCTCGTCATATCTGGCCTGCCAAAGCATTTTTCCTCGGCAAGCTTGAAGAACAAAAACAGCGTTATGCTCGTCATAATTTCACTGAATATAATGTTGAACCCGACATTAAAAACGCACCTGGCGGCATTCGCGACATCAACACCGTTTTGTGGATCGCCAGACGCTATTTCAATGTCAGCACCCTTGGTGACCTTATTGCCCATGGTTTTTTAACAACCGCCGAAAAGCACAGCCTTGATCAGTGTCGCGAGTTTTTATTCCGCTTGCGCTTCGCCTTGCATTTGCATACCCAAAAAGAAGAAAACCATCTGCTCTTTAACTATCAAAAAAGCATTGCCATTGCGCTGAAATACGACGACGGTGAACAGCAAAATAATCAAGGCATTGAAATGATGATGCAAGATTATTACACCAATGCTCAGCGCGTCTCGCACATCAATGAGCTGTTATTGCAGTTTTTTGAGCAAGACCTATTAGCTAGCGAATCCGAGCAAACGGTCATTGAGCTGGACGAGCGTTACGATATCCGCAACGGCTTTTTAGGGGCAAAAGATCCGATGCTTTTTGTTAAAGCACCAGAAGCCATGCTAGAGATTTTCAATCGCTACGCCGTCACGGATAAAATCCAAGGCATTCAAGCCAAGTCTATTCGTCAGATTATGGCGAACTTGGACTTAATTGATGATGCCTATCGCAAAAATCCGTTGCATAACGAGCTTTTTGTTAACCTATTTAAGCATTGCAAATACCATCTCACCACGCCGCTTCGCCTTATGCGCCGCTATGGTGTTCTTGGCAAATACATGCCGCAATTCGACATGATTGTCGGCATGATGCAATACGACCTTTTCCATATTTACACCGTTGATGTTCACACCCTCAAGGTGGTCGAAAACATGCGTCGATTACGCTATGAATCAACGGCCGAAGAGCTGCCCTTGGCGACAGATATCTACAGCCAGCTACCTAAAAAAGAACTTCTGTATTTATCGGGCGTTTTTCATGACATTGCCAAAGGTCGCGGGGGCGATCACTCAGAACTTGGCGCTGTGGATGCGCGCGAGTTTGGCGAGCAGCATAATCTTGGCCAATGGGATACTGAGCTCATTGCTTGGCTAACCGAACACCATCTGTTGATGTCGATTACTGCCCAAAAGAAAGACCTATCTGATCCCGACGTGATCCATGAATTCGCGAGCATTGTTGGCGATCTCACCCACCTCAATTATTTATACTGTTTAACTGTCTGCGATATTCGCGCAACGAATCCAAAACTCTGGAATGCTTGGCGGGCAGAGTTGCTACAAACGCTTTACAGGCTGACTAAACGACAGTTAGTTCATGGCTTGAACAACCCAATTGCGGCAAAAAGTCGCGTTGCTGATAATCAATCATCCGCAATGAAGGCCCTCATCGCTGAAGGCTATGCCGAGGCTCAAGTGGCTGAGCTTTGGGCCCCTTTTGGCGATGATTATTTTCTTCGTGAAACCTGGCAGGATATCGCCTGGCATACTCGCTCGATACTCAACCAAACGGATGACAAGCCGCTTGTGCTGATGCAAGAGGCGACTTCTCGCGATATGGACGCCGCAACGCAGATCTTTATTTATACGCCAGATCAACCTCATTTGTTCAGCCATGTGGTTAAAGCCTTGGATAAGCTCGGCCTGTCAATTTTGGATGCGCGCGTGATGACCAGTGAAGGCGGACAAAGTCTTGATACGTTCATTGTCGAAAACCAAAGCCGTATGTGCCTCAATAACGAAGCTGACCAAGAGGTGGTTCGCACCACATTGCAACAGGCCATTACAGACCCTGCCAGCTTAGAGCAATACAGCCGACCCGCTCGCCTACCGCGCCAATACAAGTTTTTCTCGATCAAGACCCGCGTGTTCTTATCGAACAATCTCCAAGATTCCAATACTGTGATTGAGGTTCATACACTCGATCGCCCAGGACTTTTGGTGATGATGAGCGAAATCTTTAATGACTACAAATTTTCGATTCAAGGCGCTAGAATTGCGACTCTTGGCGAGCGTGTAGAAGATTATTTCTTTGTCACTATGGAAAATGGTGAGCCACTGCGTGACCCTGAGTTATGCCAAACTCTCAGTGAAGAAATTAAGCAGCGCTTAGAAGCTGCGATTAACGAGCAAACAACATGGTAAAAGTTTACGGTATTAAAAACTGCGACACTGTTCGCAAAGCATTAAAGTGGCTTGAGTCAAACCAAGTTGACTTCCAATTTGTTGATTACCGCAAAGACCCTCTTGATGAGGACACACTGAGCTTATATGCAAAAACCAGCTTAGGCGCGCCGTTAATCAATACACGCAGCACATCATTCCGTGCGCTCGATGATGACCAAAAAGGCCGCCTAAAGGCTGCGTCGCCCGATTATAATTTATTGAGCGAAAACCCAAGCATCATCAAACGCCCGATCGTGGAGACTCAAGATCAAGTCATTATTGGCTTTGATGAATCCCTTTATCAGCAATATTTACCCGCATAACGCAGAGGAGCTTTTATGTCGACATTTCATAGCCTAGGTTTTGGTATTGGTACGAAAAACGCCAAACTTGAGTGGCTGGAAGTTTTTTATCCACAACCTGTTCTAGCACCAGAAGCCTCATTGGTTGATGCGATTCAATCTGTTTTGGGCGATGCAACAGGCACGATTGAGCCAAACCGTGAACAGTGGTTGGCGCTTGCTGATGCATTGGAAAACCCTGCCCTAGAAAAAATCGCAAAAACCTGCGCTGAAAGCGTGCGTCCAACAGTGCTGACTTTAATCGCAAAAGACAGCAAACCTGAATCAACGCCAGAAGCTTACCTTAAGCTTCACTTACTATCACACCGTCTGGTTAAACCTCATGGTGTTAGCCTTGAAGGCATTTTTGCGTTGCTGCCTAACGTCGCGTGGACCAATGAAGGCGCCATTGACCTGAATGAATTATCTGACCGCCAGCTTCAGGCTCGCGCTCAAAACCGCACACTGTCGGTTGAATCCGTTGATAAATTCCCGAAAATGACGGACTACGTTGTCCCTGCGGGCACTCGTATTGCCGATACGGCCCGTGTTCGCCTTGGCGCTTACGTTGGTGAAGGCACCACGATCATGCATGAGGGCTTTATCAACTTTAATGCCGGCACGCAAGGCAAGAGCATGGTTGAAGGCCGTATCTCAGCTGGTGTATTCGTTGGCGAAGGCTCTGACTTAGGTGGTAGCTCATCGACAATGGGTACATTGTCAGGCGGCGGCAATATCATCATCAGCTTAGGCGAAGAATGCTTGTTAGGTGCAAACGCAGGTACAGGTATTCCACTAGGTGATAAGTGCACGATTGAATCTGGCTTGTATATCACGGCTGGCACGAAAGTCATGCTTTTAGATGATCAGAAAAACGAAGTCAAAGAAGTGAAAGCTCGTGAACTGGCTGGTCAATCAAACTTATTGTTCATCCGCAACTCGGTAACAGGCCGTGTTGAGTGTCGCACGAATAAATCCGCTGTCGTACTGAACAACGAACTCCATGCCAATAACTAAGCAATCAACCACCTTAGAATACACCTGCGATCTGATTCGTCGGGCGTCTGTTACACCTAAGGACGAAGGCTGTCAAGATTTTATGATCGAAAAGCTCGAAGCCTTAGGTTTTGAGATCACTCGCCTGCCATTTGGCGAAGGCGATGAACGGGTGGAAAATTTCTGGGCTGTTTATGATGGCAGCAAGAGCAATGGTGATGAAACAGCCGCGCCCACCTTGATGTTTGCGGGCCATACCGATGTCGTTCCTACCGGTGATCTAAGCGCATGGGATAGCGATCCATTTGAGCCAACGATGGTTAATGGCGAGCTGGTCGGTCGCGGTGCAGCTGATATGAAAGGCAGCCTAGCCGCTATGCTGGTTTGCTGTGAACGCTTCATCCAACAACACCCTGTATTTAACGGTCGTATCGGCTTTTTGATCACTTCTGATGAAGAAGGTCCTGCCACCTATGGCACGGTCAAAGTCGTTGAATGGCTACAAGAGCAACAGCAACGTATTGATTATTGCATTGTGGGCGAGCCTTCAAGCACGGCGACTCTGGGCGATGTCATTAAAAATGGGCGCCGCGGCTCATTGAATGGTTATTTGCGCATTAATGGTAAGCAAGGACATATTGCCTACCCTCATCTGGCTGATAACCCCATTCACCGCAGCAGCGAGGCTTTGGCCAAGCTGGTTGCTGAACAATGGGATCAGGGTAATGAGTATTTCCCGCCGACTAGCTTTCAGATTTCAAATATGAACTCAGGAACAGGCGCAACCAATGTCATTCCCGGTCATACCGAGATGGTATTCAACTTCCGCTATAGCACTGAGACAACAGCAGATCAGCTGCGTGAGCGTGTTGCGAAGATTCTTGATAGCTGTGATATTAACTACCAACTGGACTGGGTTCACAGTGGCGAGCCATTTTTGACCCCAGCGGGTGAGCTAACCGATGCTTGCGCAACCGTCATTAAGGAAATTACTGGCACTCAAACCACGCTTTCAACCACAGGTGGTACATCAGATGGGCGCTTCATCGCAAAACTTGGCTGTCAGTTGGTTGAGCTTGGCCCAATCAACAAAACCATTCATCAAATCAATGAGCGTGTTGATGCTAACAGCCTTGATCAGCTAACTGAGGTGTATCAGGGCGTTTTAGAATCACTGTTTATCTAAACACGTGAACCTAGCCGCGCCAGAGGCTTTCAAGCTTTCGGCGCGGTCTTGCTATATCGCAGAAATATTTACGCCATCATTTCATCAAAAAACACCGTCCAAAGAGGCTCTCGACTCACAAAAGTGTATCGTTAGGTAATCCGCTCTTGGAGCAATTGTTGAAATCTATTACAGTAAACTCACTGAAATTTTATGCTAGCACTATGTCTCGACTCCTGATTTTGAGCTTCCTTGGCAGCCTATTACTGCTTTCTGGCTGTGGCCAAAAAAAACAAACCATGGAATATGAAAACCTTGATTCTTGGTTTTCTGTACCACTACTCGATAAGTTTTTCTCGCAGTCAGCGTTAGGCAGCTTTTTGGCTTCACCTGATGGCCAAAAATTTAAAATGCCGCCGAAAGTCAAAGAGGAAAATGCCCGTGTTTTCTTTTATCGCCCACGCAATACTTGGGGCGAGCAAGAGTGGCAAGCACCCAAGCTTTACATTGATGGCGAGGCCTTGTTCAGCCTGAAAAGCGGCGGATATACATGGGTTGAAATTCCACCAGGTGAGCGTCACATTGTTGGCCGTCGCCCGATGGCATTTATTCAGCTGATTGAAATTTTCGAGCTTGATCTGGACCTTCAAGCAGGTCAAGACTATTACATCCGCTATTCAGAAGACGATAAGCTGAACATGGGTAAATTACTTCAAAGCGGTGATTTGTATATCGATAAAGAGTCCATTCAGGTGATTCCTGCCCGTGTTGGACAGTACGATATCAACGGTACCCGCTACTATACTCCGGGCTTATATCTTGGCGAAAAAGAAGATTTTGACGCCTACGAAGATACGTTGAACTAAACCTTTGCTTCAGGCTTTTTTGTCTTTAGAGCAATAGAAATAAATACAGTGACACCAATAAAAAAGCTACTCAGCAAAACTGAGTAGCTTTTTTTATGGACTTAATTATTTGAGGTTAGTCTCGCTGATACGTCGCTTCGAGTGTTGCTGAATCAATCGCTAATTGGTTCACAAAATAACCCACTAAGGCACTAGATGGATTCTCAGGCAGCTCTAACCTCTGCGATAAGGCAAAGACGGTAAACTGATAACGGTGAGCACCATGGCCTTTTGGCGGGCATGCTCCACCAAAGCCTGCAAACCCGTAGTCATTTGATATCTGTTGACTCCCTTTCGGTAGATTTTCACCTGACGCATCGCCGACTCCCGTGGCCAGCTCGTTGACATCACTCGGCAAATTAATCAGCTGCCAATGCCACCAGCCGCTACCCGTTGGTGCATCAGGATCATAGGCAAAAACCGCAAATGCTTCAGTCCCTTCTGGAGCGCCTGACCAAGACAACTGCGGCGATAAATTATCACCACTACAACCAAACCCAGCAAACTCTTGGGCTTGGCTCAAAGGCTGGCCTTGCGACATATCTGTGCTGGTTAGCGTGAATGTTGAAGCGCAGGCCGTTGTGGATAACGCAAGAAATGATGCTGCCAAAAAATGACGTTTAATTTTGCTGCTCATAGAGACCCCTTTTTTGATCTTGAAATGGTTTGAATACCTATTGTAGCCGGCCACTGATGCCTTGATTAGCCCAAATTAGGTCATCTAATCGCCCGATTCAATCAATTGAGCTTTACGAAGCTGACTTGGGGTTGTATGAAACAACTGCTTAAATTTCTCGGTAAATCGAGACGGTGAATGATAGCCACATTGCTCAGCAATATGGCTAATGGAGTGATGCGTTGTTTGCACCAAATGCAGCCCCATTCCCAAGACCACTTGATCTTTTATCTCTTGAAAACTTAAACCCTCAGCATGAAGCTTACGGCCAAGCGTGGACTCACTCATCGCCAATGCCGAGGACACGGCGCTCATGCTAATGTCTTTAAAATCCATTGCTCGAATAAGCGAAAACACTTTGTGACTCAGGCTAGGCGGCTCGGCAAAATGAGCGACTTGCTCATAACCAAGACTAAATAAGGTGAGCAGAATCTCTTGTCGTCGCGCAGGCCATAGCGTTGCGGGCGAAAACTGAGACCACTCAATAAATTGCAGCAAAACCCGTTCTAGAAAATCGTTAATCTGACCTTCAACCACAGGCTCAGTTGGAGCTTTAGCAAGGCTAATGGCAGCGCGCTGTTCAGAAAACGTGCTAATTGATGATGCACTAAAACAAGAGAAATCGTCATAATCAAATTCGATAATTAATGCACGATATTGATCATTATTGGGGATATTTCGCACCATCACTTTTGAGTTATTCGATAAAAACACAAAATGGCCAGAACCACAGCGCATTTGACGATCTCGGCCAAGCTCTTTTTGCCCAGAAAGGACACAGATTAGCAGAGGCTTAATGATCGGAACATTCGAAATCCGCTGCTCATGTACGCAAGAATAAGCAGAAAAAGGCAATAGGGCTTTAGTATCTTTGATTGCGCTTAGTGCTTCTATTAATCGATTCACTCATTACCTCTTTGATCGAGCAAACAGACAGTTTGTATTATCAAATCCGCCGTATTCTATTATCTTAAACTCGCTTCAATGTTTTATTTTAAGCAAGTAGAGCACCTTGCTACTCACAGCTAAAGCGCTCTATAGACCCGATGCTCAGTCACTTTTTTCGTCAGACTCCGATAATTCGGCTGGCGGCTTTTT
>JBPEWS010000165.1:0-1900 GCA_052032465.1 Pseudomonadales bacterium | reverse complement strand
ATAGAAATGACTTTACTGCGAAAAAAATGGTTTCGTTTGGTGCTTATTGCTTTAGCGATTGTGCCTTGGGTGAAGTACTACCTCAAAGGCAAAGCCTTACATGATCTGCGCGTGGAATGTTGGCAAAAAGAGCAGTTTTACGACTTGGCAGCGCAGGCTTGTGTCGGGTATCAAAACTCAGCAAACCAGCTGGAATTATACGAAATCTACCCGCAGTTATTTTATGGCTCGTTATTACTGACGATTTTATTATTTTTAGTGTTAGTTTTTGTCCCAAGCGATCAACAGCGCCAGTGAATCCGTCATGGCAGCATTGATTGATACCCACTGTCATTTTGACTTTGCGGCTTTTGATAATGACCGTGAAGCCATTTGGCAGGTATGTCAGAACAAGGGCATGGCTGGCCTAATGATTCCTTCTACGCGGGCAAGCCAGTTTCAACGAACGCTAGATGTTTGCGCTCAGAATCCGCAGTGGTACCCATTATTGGGGCTGCATCCTTATTTCCTTGAAGAGCATCAGGATAGCCACCTAGAGCTACTGGAAAACGAGGTGGAAGCTCATGGTAATGTGTTGGTTGGTATCGGTGAGATCGGGCTGGATTTTTATCATGGTCGCAACTCAGCCAAGCGGCAGATGGATTTCGTTATGGCCCAGCTTTCAATCGCGAAAAATGCGCAACTGCCAGTGGTGATTCACTCACGAAAAGCCAATGATGAAGTGCTTAAATGCTTAAACGATAGCCACTTCAAGCAGGGGGGGATTGTGCATGCCTTTTCAGGCTCAATGCAGCAGGCCGAGCGTTTGATCGACAAAGGTTTTATGCTGGGGTTTGGTGGCGCAATGACTTATGAGCGAGCAAACAATTTGCGGGATTTGGTGCGACAATTACCCGAACATGCGCTTAGTTTTGAAACGGATGCGCCCGATATGAACCCCTCTTTTATTGAGGCGGATCAGCGAAATTCGCCAGCTAATTTACCGCAAATCGTTCAAATGATTGCCGAGTTGCGTCAAGTGCCCGTTGCCGAATTAATTGAGCGACATAATGAACGCGTAGTTCAGTTATTCGATTTACAGCGGCGCTCAAACGAGCATTAAAGAGAAAAAAAGATGGCCGATACAGGAGGTGTGGTGAAATTCATACGGTGGCGCGATTGGCGCTGGTGGCTGGACTTAATTGGTCTGATTGGGTTGGTTACCTTGATGCTGGCAATTTTGATCAATAATGATGTGTTGCCAAGAGAGGGTTTTTGGAAGACGGCGTATTGGCGCTTTTTAGCGATTGGCATTTTGTGCTTTATTGCTCACTTTAGCTACCTTGCGATGATTGCGATCGAGCGCAAACAGTATGTCTGGGCTATCGTCTTGTTTATCGCGCCTATCCCTGTGTATTGGATTTATTATGCCTTTGAATCATTTTATCTTCGCGCTCGAGACAAGCGCCTTGTATCTCAGCTTGATCATTAGCTAATTAAAGAATGTAACGGAACGTTTTGCGCTTGGCATACTCCAAGGCGTAATGATTGATCATAACGCTTTGCTGACAATGTCTTAGTTAGCTTGGCAAGAACTGGCTTAACAATAAGCTTTTGGAACGAACGCAGGCGAAACTCGCCTGATCAGGCAAAGAGCACATGATAAAGGCGATTCAGCAAGACTTAGGTTTTAAAACATATGAATAAAGTGAACCGCAGCCAACGTGAGCCAATTCGTGCATGGTTGTTATTTGGCATTGTGGCGGCATTGCTGGTTGTGTCTGTAACCGGCGCCTTTTTTGTGGATACGCCGCTCGCCTGGGCAGTTGGCTTTGCTTATATTATTTATGACACGGGGCTATTATTGTATATCGCTTGGGTTACTCGGCGAATTGACCAAAAGCCCGCTGTTCAAAGCCAA
>JBPEWS010000164.1:0-4527 GCA_052032465.1 Pseudomonadales bacterium | reverse complement strand
GCTCAACTGGATCAGAGGCATTAGGTTTGGCGAAGTCATCATTAAAGTTAATCCAAAGACTGGTGCCTGCTCCGGCCGACACTCCCATTAGTGCAATTTTATTGGTATCAATATCTAAGATGTCGGCATTATGACGCATGAATTGAAGCGCTCTAACACTATCATTCATGGGCTTAAGAATGCCTTCATCATCAGCCAGTTCGCCATTACTGTTTTTTTGGAGTAAGCGGTAATTGATAGAGGCAAAGGCGATATTTTCTTCGAGCAAGGCGTTAATAATATCTTGTTGAAAAAATTCTAAGTCATAGCCGTCGTCCTTATTACCAGATACGAAACCACCGCCGTGAATAAAAATGACCAGCGGGCTTTTGGTGGAGTCCGAGGTGTCATAATTAGGCACGAAAATATCGAATTTGGTTCTGTCGTATGAATCGTAGGGGATATCTTGCGCATAGACGGTAGGAACGGATGTGGCAAAAGGCGCATCAGTTACATAGGCCTGAGTTACCATACTGGCAGCGGCCAAGGGTAAAATCAGAAGACGAGATGACAAAGTGGCAAGTTTTTTAAACATGATAAAATTCCTTTTTTAAATTGTTCACTATCACTTTACGCTCTAACGGTTTTAGATCACAAGCGTTATTTTTAGGTTTTCTATACAGCCTATTGGACTGTGTTTAAGCGTTATTGATCTCGATCTGGCCGTGTAGATACTTTACAGCATGACCAGAAATTAGAACGCGATCGTTGTTAAGCTCACAATAAACCTCACCACCTCGGGCGGATATTTGTTTGGCAACTAGCTGCGTTTTTCCGAGCCTTTCAGCCCAATAGGGTATTAATTGGGTAAAGGCTGAACCCGTGACGGAATCTTCCTCGATGCCCACCTTGGGCCCAAAGAATCGCACGACAAAATCAAACGTATCCGAGGGTGCTGTTGCGATCACACCTCGATGATCAAGTTGCATCAGGCTTTGATGATCGGGCGTAAGGCTGGCTAACAGAGCTTCATTCTCAAGCACCGCGATAAAATCCATGCTAGCGAGACATTGGCTGGGCTTAAGTCCAAGCCCTTTTGAAAGCGCAGTAGGCGTTTTACAAGTTGTTGGTACGAGCGCAGGGAAGTCTAGCGTTAATCGATCAGCGGTTTGGGTTACAGATAATGGGCCTGATAATGAGTCAAAAATGACAGGATTGTTGCTGTAGCCAAGCTCGTTAAATAAAACAAAGGCAGCTGCCAAGGTGGCGTGGCCACAGAGTTTGACTTCACTTGCGGGGGTAAACCAACGGATATGATGAGTTTGCCCTTGAGGGATGAAAAACGCGGTTTCCGCTAGGTTGTTTTCCTCTGCAATAGCCTGCATAACGGAGTCAGGAAGCCACGTTTGTAGCGGGACAACAGCCGCTGGGTTACCTTCGAAAGTCCGTTTGGCGAAGGCATCAATTTGGTAAAGATCTAGCTTCATTTTTCCTGTTCGCTTAAATCAATATCCAGTTGAGATTAGCACAGGCTGATGAAAAGGCAATGTTTGAAAATTCGCCTGCGCTCAAGTTGAAGTATTATGCCTTGAGCATGGTTGAGCGCGCGAAGGCGTTATTTCAGAATGTCTTTGAGTGCGCTAATCAGTGCTTGGTTTTCTTCCTCACTGCCAACTGTAAAGCGCAGGCATTGGGCCAATAATGGATGGCCACCATCTAAGCACTTGATCAGCACACCGCGTTCTTTGAGTGCAGTGAATATCTCGCGGGCGGATAGCTGACTTGGTAAAACACGTACGAGTAAAAAGTTGGCCTCGCTAGGGAAGACTTCAAAACAGCTAAAGAGGCTGAGTTGGTCGTTCAATTGGCTACGTAATTCTCGAAGAGCCTGTGTTTGCGCTTCAAGAATATCGGCATGCTTGAGTATAAACTCCGCCGTATGTTGCGTCAGGCAGTTAATATTATACGGAAGACGAACCTTTTCTAGCTCATTGGTGATAGCTGGGTGGGCAAAGCAAAAACCCAGTCGAAGGCCAGCAAGGCCCATTTTTGAAACGGTGCGCATGATTACAACATGCTGATGCTCGACTAACCATTTTTGGCTATCGTATTGTGTAAAAGCGGTATAGGCTTCGTCTAACACCACAAGGCCAGGTGCGGCTTCAATAATGGCTTGGACATCTTGGTCTGAAAACAAATTGCCTGTTGGGTTATTGGGCATAGCCAAGAAAATTAAGCTCGGCTTATGTTGCTCAATCGCGGCCAATGTTTTCGGAAGGTCGATGCTGAAATCATCGTTTAGTGCAATCCCGATATAATCGAGATTCAAGCTGTGCGTAATCTGACGATACATGACAAAGCTTGGGTCAACACCCATGATGCAGGCGCCAGGCTGATGCACAATTTGCGCAAGCAATAAAATAAGCTCATCGGAGCCGTTGCCTAAAACGATGGGGTAGGCAGAATCAATTGAAAAAACGCGGCGTAATTCTTCTTTAAGAGACTCGGCGCCTGCACTTGGATAGCGGTTCATCGCAATGCCAGCCAGTGATTCTTGCCATTTAGCTTCGAGTGCTTTGGGCCAGTGGAAAGGGTTTTCCATGGCGTCCAGCTTAATGACATTTTGCGCGGGTTGAACGTGGTAGGCCGACATCGAACCAAGCGCGGTTGAGCGAATGGCCGCTATACGTTGTTCAATACTCATGAGCGATACAGAGCGGATTGCTGGTGTGCGATCAAAGACTCGGCTTCTGTCAGCGCTTTAACTGTTGGTGCTAGGGCCTTCGCGCCTTGCGCAGAGAGCTCGATCACGGAAGAGCGCTTTTGGAAGTCATAAACACCCAAGGGCGACGAAAAGCGTGCTGTTCTTGCAGTGGGTAACACGTGGTTTGGGCCGGCGCAATAATCGCCAAAGGCTTCAGCGGTGTATGGGCCGACAAAAATAGCGCCGGCATTAGTGATCTCTGGAACACGCTCGGCTGCGCCCTCAAAGGCAAGCTCTAAGTGCTCGGGAGCAATTTCATTGATCAATGCAATGGCTTCATCGATATGTTGGACTTGGATGACCGCACCTCGATTATCCAATGAGGCGCGAATAATGTCAGCTCGAGGCTGTGACTTCAGCAAACGCTCAATGGATTCAAGTACTTCACTCGTATAGTCAGCATTGGTTGAAATCAAAATCGACTGGGCATCTTCATCATGCTCAGCTTGCGAGAATAGATCCATAGCGATCCAGTCGGCTGGCACCGTGCCATCGGCCACGACGAGAATCTCAGAAGGCCCGGCAATCATATCAATGCCCACCTGTCCAAAAACTAGGCGCTTTGCTGTGGCAACATAGATATTGCCCGGGCCGACGATTTTATCAACACCTGGCACCGTTTGCGTGCCATAAGCCAATGCCGCAACGGCTTGAGCGCCGCCGATTTTGAAAATACGGTCGACGCCCGCAATGTGCGCAGCGGCTAAAACAGCAGGATTGAGCTCGCCTTTAGGTGCAGGAACAACCATGATAATTTCGCCCACACCAGCTACTTTGGCAGGAATGGCATTCATTAATACTGATGACGGATAACTGGCTTTACCACCGGGAACATAAATGCCCGCCTTGCCCAGGGCTGTGACTTGCTGGCCGAGACGGTTACCGTTGTCTTCGGTGATGGTCCAGCTTTGAGCGCGCTGTTTCTCGTGAAAACGATGAATGCGACTGGCAGCTGTTTCAAGCGCTTGCATGAAGCTGTCAGGCAATGAGGCTACAGCGGCTTCGATTTCAGCAGGGCTTACTTCAAGCTCAGATAGTGAGGACGCATTCACTTGATCAAAGCGCTCAGTGTATTCCAACACGGCGGCATCACCACGTTGTCTAACATCGGAGACAATGGCTTGCGTGCGGCTCAGAATCTCAGGAGACTCACCTGGTTCATAGGCAAAGAGCGCCTGTAATTGGGCGTTAAAATCAGGGTCAGTGGTACGTAATTGGCGCATGGTATTAGTCCTCGGCAGAATCAACCATTAGGTCAATGACCGGCTTTAACTGGGTATACTTTTGTTTGAAAGAGGCTTTATTGGCGACTAGCCTGGAGCTTACGTCCATGATTTTTTCATAGGGCTCAAGACCATTGGCGCGCAAGGTATTGCCCGTATCAACGATATCGACAATGCAATCAGCCATGCCCACTAAAGGCGCAATTTCCATTGAGCCATAAAGCTTGATGATATCGGCTTGCTTTCCTTGAGAGGCAAAGTATTCACGAGTTAGGTTGACGAATTTCGTGGCAACTTTCGGGTTCTTCGCTGGAACAGTAGCGCCTTGGATTTTGGCCAGCATGAGCTTGCAAGCCGCAATGCCTAAGTCAGCGAGCTCGTACAAATGCTCAGCACCAAACTCGGCTAAAACGTCTTTGCCGACAATGCCTAAATCAGCTGTGCCCGTTTGAACATAGGTAGGAACATCGGTCGCTCGGACAATTAAGAGACGAACATTTTCTTGATTAGTCGGGATAATCAGTTTACGTGTTTTCTTTAAATCTTCCGTAGGGACAATAT
>JBPEWS010000163.1:0-1946 GCA_052032465.1 Pseudomonadales bacterium | reverse complement strand
GCGCCTTGACGAAAAGTCGATGTTGAATCGTAAATATCTGACATGGTTTTGGGTTCGAGATCAAAAAGGCTCTTTTCAAGTGAGACCAAAATGTGCTGATTAATATTACCTGTATAAGCCAGCTCATGAACTTGTTGAGTGGCTGTCATCAGAGCGCAAAGCGCAGTGACTTGATCGCGTGTTACGTCAAACATAAAGTATCCAAAACCTGTTTAAATCAGTATATCAGGGAAAAGTGCATTGTATCATTGACTGCGAATTTGCTTCCAGCGTTCGCGCAAGCTTTCAGCCAGTGTTTTAATGGTCGCTTCACGTTTGTCATTTTCATCTAGCTTATCATTTAACGCTGACCAGTTTTTATGCAGACGTGCGGTTTTTATCGGCTCTGGAATATCCTCTAAATCCAGAACAGGCTCTGATTTTTGATGCAAAATAATATCAGACTGCGATGCATGGCCTCGGCCCAAAAGGGCAAAAACCAGTTGGCTTTCTCGAAGTGCAATGAGCGCAAGTGTGTTGTCATCAATGCGCAAGGTTTCATAGCCACGGATCACTTCATAGATATCACGGCCGCGAGCGTACAAAGCTCCGCCAAGAGCCCCAAGCAGTGAGGCAGCGCCCATACTTAAACCAGCGGTAAAAACATCGATGGTTAAGCCAATCGCGGCACCTTTTGCCATTGCAGAGCTGGTTTCGAGCCCGACTTCTTTTAAATAATTGACATCAAATAGATCGCGCTGCCATTCACCATTACTGATGGGCAAAACATCGTGTTCAAAATTACTTTGATGAAACTGAAATGCGCCTAATAAGGCACGGACTGTTTTTTGCTCATGAAACTTAACGGACTCTTGCATCGTGATCTGCTTTTGTTCAGAGTTCTCATCCGTGCCGACCTTAACTTGATAAGCCGCAACATCGACTAATAGCTCGGCGAGAATTTCACTCGCATGCACCAATCGTTGCTGCTCATGCGTGTTCAATGCCTCAACGAGGGTATCGAGATATTGTCGGTATTCTGGCATCAGCGTTTGCAAGCCTCGGTACAGGCTGATCTCGTTTGAGAAGCTGTAAGCCACCGTGTCAAAATCAACGATAGCATGCAGATTAAGTTTAGCTAAATGATCATGCCATTGCTGACGATTTTTCGGGTTATCGGCAATAAAATTAAGCACAGGCATAACAGGCTTTGCGCTGTATGACAGGATTTTAAGCTCGTCTTGATATTTGCCCAGCACAGGCTCTCGGGCATCAATGATATAAAGCGCTATATCGCAGCTAAGAATCTGGCGAATGACCTTGGCTTCTTGCGCAAAGGTGTCTTCAGCCTCGGGCGTCTGCAAAAAAGAAAGTAAACGATCGACGCCTAAACGTTCATCAAACTGGTCAATCAAATCTAATAAGCCCGCAGAGTCCTCAAGGCCCGGCGTGTCATATAAGCTTAACCAATGCTCGCCATTAAAAATAAGCTCAGAGCGTTCAACATGCCGCGTGGTACTTGGGCGGTTACTGACCTCGCCAAACTCATCGTTGCGAAGCAAAGTGCGCAGTAATGAGGTTTTACCCGTGTTGGTATGGCCAACTACAGCGACTTGGATATTAGGTTGAGGGTTTTTCATAATAATAGAGTGCCTCACTTGGTAATTTGGCATGTTGGGCAGCGTTTAGCCAATCACGTTGGCGCTGATCATGGTCGCTTAAGTTTAATGATCCTGGCTGGCTCACTAAAAGCAGGCTGATTTTGGGATTAGCTTTGACAAACTGGCTCAATGTTCGAGTCAGACCTCGATCAGGTAAACGGTCAAAATCGCTCATCAGTAGAGCGTTTGAGGAGCTGGCCGCTTGCAATGCCGTCGCTAGGCTGTCTCGGTCAAACACGGCGAGCTTCACACGCTTTGCGTTGTCATTGAGCGCCTTAGGCAGGGCAAAGTCAGCAGAGGTTTGCT
>JBPEWS010000162.1:0-2549 GCA_052032465.1 Pseudomonadales bacterium | reverse complement strand
CGCTGAGCTCGCTGTCATTAATGGCTGAGCGAGCCGGCCGATTGATTCCAATTCCGTTTCAGTTCGATGAATTTGATGATCAAAAATTTGTGTATCTTCCTGAGGTAAGTGAAGATTTAGGTCGAAAACCTGATGGCACCCCGGGTAAGCTGGATGGTTCTGATGAGCTTGTTTTTATGTTTCGTGATGCGGGTAAACCGTGGACAGAAGAGCAAATTTCGTCCATGAAGGTCGTTCAGTCGATCGAAGTTAGCATGCCAGGAGCTGAGCCTCGCTGGGTGTATCTGGTTAAGGATCAGAAAAAACGCAGCATGGCCGATTATATCAATATCGATTTAGATAAAGGCCTCGTCTTGAGTACGGTCTATAAGGCCAAAGTTGATCCCGATAATTTCCTTGATATTCAATATGTTAAGCCGTTGGCTGGACCGAATTATGGGAAAAATGCGATGAAAGATTTTCGCATTGAAGTCAGCGCAGGGATTTTTTCAGAGAGCCTGCGTGTCACGTTAGACAATAAGTCGAATATCCGAGCTGAGCCCATTGCGGTTAAAAATGGCCCGATCCGAGACTTGGTGGTTTTTGATATGACGATCCGTAATTTAGGGATTAGTTTGTTTAAAGTCCCTGCGCAGTTAGTGTTTTATGAACAGGTTATCGAGCCCTTTTTGGCGATTAATTTCAATAGCTTAGGCTGGGCAGATAAACTAATTTCTGCGGTAAAACGCCCTGAAATGTCCTTTGCCTTTGATCTGCAATACGTAAAGGGCGGCACGTTTTCTTTTCCGCCTATTCATCGACAACAGCCCGCCTATTTTGATGGCAAGTTAAGCCAGACAGAGCGCGATATTCGCAAAATTCGACACCCTGAGCATTGGGTTTGGATTGATAGTGATGCGTTGTGGCAAGTGTTTTTTGCGCTGCCTATTGAGTATGACGGAGTAGTTGAACAAGTGCTCAGTGATATCGATATGGCGGTGTTGTATGACGAGCAAGTGATCGATGAGCGCGTCACTATTACCGCTGGAGCAAAGTTCATTGGGTTTCCTGAGTTATTGCTCAACTTCCTTAGCGTGCTGGGCTCATTGGATTTAGATGATGGTGACCCGCTGGGTAAGATCACTTGGGAAATTGTCGAAAATGGTAATACTGAAGAGATGCAGGCATTAACGGCGGTTATTAAACGTCATTTGCTCGCGCTTAAAGAGCAAGGGGTTTTTACCACACCACAGGAAATGCTGGAGCAAGTGGATAGTGAGTTGGGCTTAATTCAGTTTTCTGGCTTTGATCGTGAGCTCATTTACAGCGCCGCTAAGGCTGGGCTGGTGCCGTTAGACTCGCTCGAAAACTTTGATCTGTACGAAGCTTTTAAAGAGGCAAGGCGCTACCTAGAGTCGAAAGGCTATGATGAATACCACTTCCCATTTTTGGGTGTTTCTTTGACGGCCTTTATGCCTAGCGGTTTGCCAAATAATGACCCAGATGCATTTTATAAAAACATTCGCGCACCTTATAAAATCCGCGTAAATTAACCATCAATACTAAAAAAATAGGCTATACTAGCCGTTTTAATGGTTTGAGGTATCAGTGAGTCAGTTTGATTCGGATCGACGCGTGCTTTCAGGCATGCGACCAACGGGTAATCTTCATCTTGGGCATTACCACGGCGTATTGAAAAATTGGGTTAAATTGCAGCATGAATACGAATGTTTTTTCTTCGTAGCCGACTGGCATGCATTAACCACTCACTATGATCGCACGGAAAGCCTAGCGCAACATACGCGCGATCTCGTTATTGACTGGTTGGCAGCGGGTGTTGAGCCTGGCTCTGCTAAGGTGTTTGTTCAGTCGCATGTTCCTGAGCATGCTGAGCTGCATTTACTGCTGTCGATGATTACGCCTCTGAGCTGGCTTGAACGTGTGCCTACCTACAAAGACCAGCAAGAAAACCTGAAAGAAAAAGACTTATCGACCTACGGTTTCTTGGGTTATCCACTGCTACAAAGTGCCGATATTTTATTGTATCGCGCAGGTCTTGTTCCCGTCGGGGCGGACCAAGTGGCGCATGTGGAGATCACGCGTGAAGTGGCACGTCGCTTTAATTTTGTGTTTGGTCGAGAGCCAGGTTTTGAAGAGCTGGTTGAACAGGCGCTGAAGCGTATGGGCAAAAAAGCCGCCAAGGTGTTTGCCAAAAACAAGAAAATGTACCAAGAAACAGGCACGATTGAAGCGCTTGAAATTGCGCAGGCTTTGGTGCGCGAGCAAGCAAATTTGAACGGTGATGACCGAGAGCGCCTACTGGGTGATTTAGAAGGTACGGGCAAAATGATTTTGCCAGAGCCGAAAGCGCTCTTGACGGAAGCGGCTAAAATGCCAGGCCTTGATGGCCGTAAAATGTCGAAATCTTATGGTAATACCATCAGTTTGCGTGATGCCCCAGAAGAGGTGGAGCAAAAGATCCGTCGTATGCCAACAGACCCAGCGCGTATTCGTTTGACCGATGCAGGTAATCCTGAGAACTGTCCCGTTTGGGAATACCATAAAATCTA
>JBPEWS010000161.1:0-3459 GCA_052032465.1 Pseudomonadales bacterium | reverse complement strand
GTCTTGGCCTGTGGCAAAGCGCGTGATTAACCCTGTCATGAAATAATGCCTAGCTTGGCGAAGCTGCTGTTTAACATCGGCATCAAAGCCTTGAGCGTCATATTGCTCATCGCTCGACTGTACTTGGCTACGGGCTTGGAATTGATCGCGAATCGCTAAAAAGCGCTCTTCAATTTCGATCACGGATAGCTCGCGAGCAAAATGTTGCTCACCGAGTTGCTGAGCCAGTAATTCAGGGTTTTGCAGCCACTGAGTGGCGCAGTAATCGCTCAGCGCTAGACATTGGGTAATCACATCCTGCTGATCAGCCTGAGTGATCAGAGCATCCAGTGAGCCGCCATCAGGCAAGCTCGCCTCTTGAAGCGCTTGTCGATGAGCATCTACCTGAGCTTGTACGTCCTCAGGCAAGGTAGGCGATGACATCGTGTAAAGGCTACTTACTGGGCGCTGGCGAGACGCTAGCGGCTTGTGCTGGCAGGTTATCGATCAAGCGCGTACTGCCTAGCTTCGCTGCGACCGCCAACGTGCATGGCAACTCAGTTTCAGTGAGCACGCTCAAATCATCTGGGCGCACAAACTCGACATAATCAATCACGAAGCCCGCTTGCTCAAGTGACTCGATCAGCTGCTCGCGAGCCATAGAAAGCGGCAGTCCAGCTTCAAGCTGCTCAATAGCGCGCTGCATAAAAATCTGAAGTTTTGGCGCAGTGTCTCGCTCGGCGGGGTCAAGATATTGGTTGCGCGAACTCAAGGCGAGGCCATCGTCGGCGCGCGCAGTAGGCACCGCGACGACAGTCACATTCATGGCGAGGTCTTGAACCATTTTTTGCACGACGCGCAGCTGCTGGTAATCTTTTGCGCCAAAGCAGGCCAAATCAGGCTGCACGATATTAAATAATTTGGTGACGACCGAGCTTACACCATTGAAATGGCCCGGACGCGAAGCCCCGCAGAGTGTTTCGGTGAGTTTGGGTACGATCACTTCCGTCAGGTTATCTTGACCATTGGGGTACATGGCCTCAACGGTCGGTAAAAACACCACATCTACACCTGCGGCTTCAAGCAAGGCTAAATCGTTCGCTTCTGTTCGCGGATACGCATCGAGATCTTCATTCGCGCCGAATTGTGTCGGGTTCACAAAAATGCTAACCACGACTTTTTCGGCTAGCTCACGCGCTTTGGTTACTAACGAAAGATGCCCTGCATGTAAATTGCCCATGGTGGGCACAAAGCCAATGCTGCGATCCGCTAAACGCTCTTTTTTTAATACCGCTCGAATGCTCGGAATATCTCGACAGATTTGCATCGTTTTACACTCCGTACTGATGCTCAGGAGCAGGGTATTCTCCTGATTTCACCGCGCTGTCAAAGCGCTCAATAGCCGCTTGAATGCCGTCTTGATGGCCCGCTAAAAAGTCTTTCACAAAACGCGGTTTGCGACCTGGGGTCATCCCTAGCATGTCTTGGATCACCAAGACCTGCGCATCCGTACTTGGCCCTGCGCCAATGCCAACGACGGGAACGCTGACGCTGCTCATCACGCCTTCAGCTGCCGCATTAGGCACACATTCCAATAGGATCATATCAGCACCTGCCATCTCCACCGCTTTGGCCGCTTGTGCCATAGCGAGTGCTTGCTCTTCGGATTTGCCCTGAATTTTGTAGCCGCCAAAGCTGTTGATAAACTGTGGCGTCAAACCTAAATGCACACAGACGGGAATGCCGTTTTGCTTTAGCCGCGCAATTTGATCAGTAAGCCAGATACCGCCCTCAACTTTGACAATATTGGCGCCCGCTTGCATTAAGCGCCCAGCCTGCTCGATTAAAACATCGGTGTTGCGTGCCCCTAAAAAAGGCACATCCGACATGATTAACGCACCTTGGTTGCCAGCTGCTACGGCCTGCGTGTGATAAACCAAGTCATCGATGGTAACAGGCAGCGTTGATTCCTTACCTTGAATCACCATGCCTAGTGAATCACCAACTAGCATCACATCTACACCTGCTGAGCTAATCACATGTGAAAACGAGCTGTCATAAGCGGTTAGCATGGAAAATTTCTGTCCATCGCGCTTACGTTGTCTTAGCGTTTCTAACGTTATCATGGGCGTCTCCTCGGTTTAGATGTCGTTAATCGTGCTTTTTCCGCGGCTCAAGCATAGCTCAGCGGGTTCAAAAAATGGCGGCCTTTGGGGTTTTGCGCAATAAAGTCGGCCAGTTGCACAAAGTCTGCCTCGTTTTGAACGATATTGATGGCTGTATTATTGATAATGATCAATGAGCTGTCATGATAATCATGAAAGAATTTTGAATATTGCTCATGCAAATGGCGTAAATAATCCACATCCATTGTTTGCTCATAATCACGGGCGCGATGTTGAATCCGCTGAATCAACACATCGACAGGCGCTTGTAGATAAACCACTAAGTCGGGCTTGGGCAGTTGCGCCGTTAACGCCTCATAAAACGTGTCATAAAGCGCCAGCTCCTCTTTATCGAGCGTAAGCTTGGCGAAGATCTGCTCTTTGGCCAGCATATAATCAGACAAAATCAAGCCATCGGCTTTGATCATTCGCTTGATCTGCTCCACTCGCTGAACCAAAAAGGTCAGCTGCGTTTTAAAAGCATAGCGCTTCGGGTTTTGGTAAAACCTCGGCAAGAATGGGTTTTCACTGGGCGCTTCCAGCATCGTATCCGCACCAAAATGCTCAGCAAGGCGCTTACATAACGTGGTTTTGCCAACACCAATGGCACCTTCTACGGCGATAAAACGTGGCAATGCTGTCATAATTTCTCCAGTTGGCACATCTCGTGCTCATCACAGGCATCAAGTAAATCTTTAATCCGCTGGCCTGTCGCTAAACGATGTTCAGGGTCTATGTCTGCCCAAGGCTGCAAGACAAAAAGGCGGCGGGCAATCTCGGGATGCGGCAACGTGAGTTTCGGGTCCAACTGCACGATTTCAGGATAATCCAGCAGGTCGATGTCCAGCTCACGCGCTGCCCAGCGGGTACTGCGCACACGGCCATGTTCAGCTTCGCATTGCATAATGAGTGCTAATAGCTCATCCGCGCTGAGTAAGGTTTGCACGGCGATCACGGCGTTAAAGTATTCATCTTGAGACTCACTGCCATCCAACGTCACGGCAGGGTTGCTGTAAATGCTTGAGGTGTTGATTACCTTAAGTAAAGGCTGGCGGTTTAACCATTGAACCGCGGAGCGCAGTTGCTCAATGGGCTCAGCCAAATTAGCTCCGAGGCCTAAATATACCGTTTGCGCTTGGCTTGGTCGCCTGCTGGGGCAGGCGTTCGTTTGCGCATCAGAGGCGGAGCGAGATGCCGAGACGGCGTTGTGTTCTTGTTGCTGCATTAAAAGAAGCTCCCAGCTTGATTAGCGTTTCGGGCGACGAGAACGTCGATGACTTGGCTTTTTGCGAGTTGCCGAATGTCCATCTTTTGC
>JBPEWS010000160.1:0-3802 GCA_052032465.1 Pseudomonadales bacterium | reverse complement strand
CGCGGCTCAGCATGAAGGCCTAATTGCCTTAACCTGCGCTGAAGAAGGCGAGCTTGGGCAATTGGTGCTTGAGGGCAAACTGCCGCAGGCATTAGATGAGGCAAGATGGTTAAAACACTGTTTTGCTGATCGTTTATACATTGAGCTGGTGCGTACTGGCCAGCCTCATCAAGAGGAGCTTGTGCATGGCAGTGCAGCGATTGCCTATCAAGCCAATTTGCCCATTGTGGCCACCAATAACGCTCGCTTTATACGCCGTGAAGATTTTGAAGCGCATGAGGTTCGCGTGTGTATCCACCAAGGCTATGTGCTTTACGATGAGCGAAGACCTAAGCGCTACACACCCGAGCAATACGTCAAATCAGCTGATGAAATGTCATCGTTATTTGCTGACTATCCAGAGGCCATTGCCAATACAGCGATCATTGCTCAGCGCTGTAACTTCCAGTTGCATACGGGTGAAAACTTTTTGCCCGACTTCCCAGTACCTGAGGGCATGACCACTGCAGAACATCTGGTTCATGTATCCCGAGAAGGTTTGGAAAACCGCTTTAAAACCATCCTTGCACCCATTGATGAATCAGAGCGCGAAGAAACCCGCCGCCTTTACCATGAGCGCCTAGACTTTGAGCTGCGCATCATTAATGAAATGGGCTTTCCGGGGTATTTCTTAATCGTTGCCGACTTTATACAATGGGCTAAGGATCATGATATTCCCGTTGGCCCAGGCCGAGGCTCTGGTGCTGGATCCTTGGTTGCCTATGCGCTGGAGATCACCAACTTAGACCCGATTGAATATGAGCTGCTTTTCGAGCGATTTTTGAACCCTGAGCGGGTTTCCATGCCCGATTTTGATATCGATTTTTGCATGGATCGCCGTGAAGAGGTGATCGACTACGTTAAAGACTTATACGGTAAGGACGCCGTTTCTCAGATTGTGACCTATGGAACTCTGGCGGCTCGAGCGGTGATCAAAGATGTCACGCGGGTTCAAGGCAAGCCCTATGGTTTGGGCGACCGCATGTCTAAGCTGATCCCCGGAACGCCCGGGATGACCTTGGCAAAAGCCTATGAACAAGAGCCTGCCTTGCGTGAATTTCTTGACCGCGATGACGATGCAGAAATGGCTCAAGAAATTTGGGCTATGGCGAAAAAGCTCGAAGGACTGTCGCGAAATACGGGTAAGCACGCAGCGGGTATCGTGATTGCACCGGGCAAGTTAACGGATTTTAGCCCACTTTATTGTGATGAAAACGGGGATAATCTCGTCACGCATTATGATAAGGATGATGTTGAAAAAATTGGTCTGGTAAAGTTTGACTTTTTGGGCCTTAAAACGCTGACCTTGATTGATTGGGCGGTGCAGTTCATTAATCAAAAGCGTGAAAAAACAGGTCAAGCTGCGCTGGATATTGATGAGATTGATCTCGAAGATCGAGCCACCTACGAGCTTTTGTCCTCTGGTCAAACTACCGCTATTTTCCAGCTCGAATCCTCCGGCATGAAGCAGCTGATTAAACGCTTGCGACCCTCACTATTTGAGGACATTATCGCGCTCGTGGCGCTGTATCGACCCGGCCCGCTGGGCTCAGGCATGGTGGATGATTTCGTTGATCGTAAGCATGGTATTCAAAAAGTTGAGTATCCTCATCCAAGCCTTGAGCCCATTCTTAAAGAGACCTACGGCACCTTGGTGTATCAGGAACAGATCATGCAAACCGCTCAGGTTTTATCCAGCTACACGCTGGGTGAAGCGGATATGCTGCGCCGTGCGATGGGTAAGAAAAAAGCCGATATCATGGCGCAAAACAAGCAAGTCTTCTGTGAGCGCGCTGAAGCAAACAGTGTTGATCCGGCTGTGGCCAGCAAAATCTTTGAAGATATTGAAGCCTTTGCGGCGTACTGTTTTAACAAATCTCACTCAGCGGCCTATGCTTTGGTTTCCTACCAAACGGCTTGGCTGAAAACGCATTATCCGGCTCAGTTCATGGCGGCCACCATGTCTTCGGAAATGGAAAACACTGACAAGATCGTCTTATTCTTGGAAGAGTGTCAAGACATCGGTGTCGCTGTTCGACTGGCGAATGTTAATTACAGTGAGTATAAATTCACGGTGGATGAGCAAGACCAAGTTATTTTTGGACTAGGTGCAGTCAAAGGCGTGGGCGAGGGGCCGATTGAAGCGATTATTGCGGCTCGACAAGACAAGCCATTTGTGGACTTTTTTGATTTTTGTTTGCGGGTAGAAAAGCTTAATAAGCGCGTATTGGAAGCATTGATCAAGTCTGGCGCGATGGATGATTTCATTGCAGGGCCCGAAGAGCGCGCCACATTGATGCATAATATCCCCATTGCATTGCAAGCCGCGCAGCAGCAACGCAATCAAGAAGCTCAGCAAATGAGTGATTTATTTGGCGATATGCAAGACCATTCGCAATACCTTAATTTAGAGGCCGTGCCACCATGGCCAAATAAGCTTCGCTTCGCTTATGAGCGCGACACGCTAGGTTTGTACATGAGCGGCCATCCTTATGATGATGTTCGTGAAGCGTTGAGCGCGTTTACTCAGCCGCTTAATTCGCTCAGTGTGCATAAAAAGCAAGGTAAACAGGAAAAGCAGAAAAAAGTTCAGGTATCTGTAGCGGGTATCTTACTCAGCAAACGAGTGATTAGCACAGACAAAGCTCGATTTGCAGTCTTTTTGCTTGATGATGGTCAAGCTAAGCAAGAAATCAACGTAGGCGAAGAATTGCTAGCGGAGCAATTTGAACGCTTTGCGGTTGGCGATGTGGTTATTGCCAATACGCTAATGAGCTACAACAGCTATCGAGATGAGCTGCGTTTACAGGTTATCCAGCTCTTTGTTGAAGACGAAGCGCAGGCCGCTTATTTGCGCAAAATAGAACTGCTTTGCTCGGATCGTGCGCAATTAGAGCCGCTTCGTGACTTATTAACCAAAGCCAAAGCGCGAGAAGAGTTAGGCCATTGTCATGTGATGGCGACGTTGCAGGTGCAAAATGAGGTTTTGGGACGGGTTTACTTCACGCGAAATCACCCAATTGAAGTGCAAAGTGCTGATTTAAAAAGACTACTTGCTCAATTACCTTTGCAACAGGTAAAATTACATTATCAATAAAGACTGTGTTTTAAAGACTATGCAACAGACCGCCGATAATTTTGCCAAAATTCAGGACATCCTTTTTGGTGAGTTCAAGACTGCAACAGAATCAACCATCAATAAGCTTGAGCTAAACTTAAACGAGCAAATGGATCAAATTCGCGCCGAGCTAAAAGCAGGGCACTCCAATTTGGCGGATCAGCTGAAGCAGCTTGAGAACAATTTAGCGCAACAGCGCGAAGGTGACCTAGCCCAGCAGGCTCAGTCTATTCAGGAATTGAGTAATCAGCTTGATCACGTAGATGGCGCTTTGTCGCATCAAATCACAACCACTCAAAACCACCTTGACGGTTTTGAACAGCAAAATAAGCAAGACCTAGACACTTTGCGCGATCAATTCGATAAAAAAGTGGCTGCCTTACGCGAGCATCTTGAGCAAGGCAAGGTCAACCGTTTAGACATGGCGCAGTTGCTTAAGCAAATGGCCGAGCAGATCGAAGCTTAAGGAACATCAATGTCGCAAGGGCAGACAGATCGGCTGGCTGAACTTCGGCAGTTAGTACTCCAAGAAGACCGAGAAAGTTATCAAACTCAGCTGGATGAAATTGACCGTCAGCTGAACGATGATAATGAGCAATCCGAGCGCGTTGCCAATGTTTTGCCCAGCGCGATTAAGCGCAGTCT
>JBPEWS010000016.1:0-2020 GCA_052032465.1 Pseudomonadales bacterium | reverse complement strand
CGGGGCCCTTGCATCTGGGCTCCCTGCTCTGCGCGGTGATCAGCTATTTAGATAGCAAATCGCAGCAAGGCCTTTGGCGCCTTCGTATTGATGATTTAGATACACCGCGTGTGAGTGATGCGCATACCCATGCCATCCTAACTGCACTTGAAGCTCATGGCTTTGTCTGGGATGGAGCATTAGTCTATCAGTCGCAACAAACTCTAGCCTACCAAGAAACTTTCGATCAGTTGCTCAATTCTGGGATGGTTTTCCCTTGTGGCTTATCTCGCCGCGCGCTTCGTGAACGCTTTAGCGGTGTCCATCCGGGCCGCCTTCAAGCGGAGCCTGTTCAATTAGACCAAGACAATAATTGGCGCTTTGATACGGCCTTAGCGTCAGACTGTTATCTGGATGATCGTATTTTGGGCAAAACGCTAATCAAGGCAGGTGATATTGAATGCTTTACCCTGAAGCGTAAAGAAGGCTTATTTGCCTATCATCTGGCCTGTGTGGTGGATGATGAGGCCATGGGCATTACGCAGGTAACTCGCGGTAATGATTTGTTCAGTAGTACGCCGGAGCAATGCCTGCTTCAGGATGCGCTAGGATTTGCTCGCCCTGAGTACGCGCACCATCTGGTATTAATTGATGATCGCGGTGATAAGCTAAGTAAGCAAACCTTCGCTCAAGCGCTGGATGTATCAAAGGTTATGGATAATCTGCATTACGTATTGAGGGTTTTGGGCTATCAGCAATTTCCCGAAACCGCTAAAGCCAATGAGTTGCTCGATTGGGCGGTGAGCGAATGGCATATCGATAGAATTCGAGGTCGTGATCAGGTACTCTGTGAACGATAGTATTTTGCAAGCTGACTATGTCTAACCACTTTTTATTCTTAACACTGGTTTTTGCGCTGACAGGCGTACCGCTGTTTATGGAGCTGGTAAAGCAGTCAGGTGCGAGCTGGTTTATTTTTCACTTAGTGATGTTGGCGGTGATTATTGTGGCCTTTATCGCTCGCTCTCCTTCTGATGATGTCTAGTATCGACCACCTTTGGTTATTGCTATTAGCTCTGCTTTTTAGCTTTGTGCTATTGGCCGTTGGCTACTGGATTGACAAAGGCCGCCTCCCCTTATCCCTTTCCCGAGGCCCGATGGTGTTTTCTCTGTCGCTTGGGATTTGCGCAAGTGTCTGGGGTTTGTTTGGTAGTTTGGGTTATGCCTCTTCGGAGGGCTTTAACTTTTTAGGTTTTTACAGCGGCGTTGGCGCGGTGCTGTTGCTCGCTCCCATCGTGCTCTACCCGATTATGCGTTTGACGCGTCAATATAATTTGCGCTCAATGTCAGATATTTTTGCCTTCCGATATCGAAGCGCCAGTATTGGCTTTATCTCTTCTTTGATCATGCTGCTGGGCCTTATGTTGCTGTTTGCGTTGCAGCTCAAAGTGATTGTGACCACGATTGATATTTTGACCGGCATGCAGCAAGAGTTATTGATCGCGGCGGTATTTATTCTGATCGCTAGTGTGCTGGCGATCAGTTTTGGAGCGGCCACAATGAGCCATCTCGATAAACATGATGGGATGGTTTTTGCTGTAGCCATTGCTTCGGTCATCAAGATTCTAGGCTTATTGCTATTGGCCGGCTATGTCTTGTTTTTTATCTTTGATTCGCCTTTGGATATGCAGCGTTGGTTTGCAGAAAACGAGGCATTACAGGCGCAGTTTTATGAGCCAGTGAATATGTTTAGCTGGTTTTCTGGCTTTTGGCTTTTGTTTTTTGCCATGCTCATCATGCCGCATTTCTTTCATATGGTGTTCAACGAAAGTGCGACACCTGAGAACCTGAACTACGCTTCGCTTTATGTGCCGCTGTATTTGCTGTTGGTCTGTGTTTGTATTCCCCTGATTTTGATGGGCGCTGAAAAGCTTGGTGTAACGAATGATACGCTTCAAGCCGACTACTGGATTTTAGGTATTGTGCTTCATGACGATCGGCCGATTTTTTTGGCGATTATTTTTGTGGCTGCCTTTGTTAC
>JBPEWS010000159.1:0-1537 GCA_052032465.1 Pseudomonadales bacterium | reverse complement strand
CGCCCTTGGAGGGGTTTTAAACCCGAATGGATAAACCCAGTTTATTTGCCAGATCAACAAAGCTTGGGAAAGAGGTCGCTACGTGTTCAGCACCGTGGATAATAATGGGCTCGGCTGCTCGCAAGCTCGCCACGCTAAATGACATCGCAATACGGTGATCGCCATGACTGAAAATTTCACCACCGCCAAAGACATGGCGCTCAGTATTGCCCTGAATACGAATGCCATCAGGCAGCGTCTCATGTTTGACCCCTAAAGTTGCCAAACCATCTGCCATCACTTGAATGCGATCGCTTTCTTTTACGCGCAGCTCCTCTGCACCTGTTAAAAGCGTTTCACCCTCAGCGCAGGCCGCCGCAATGAATAAGATCGGCATTTCATCAATGGCCAACGGTACTTGATCTTCAGGAATATGAATGCCTTTGAGCTGCGCCGAGCGAACGCGAATATCCGCTACTGGCTCACCGCCGACTTCTCGCTCGTTAAGCAGTTCAAAATCTGCACCCATGGCTTTTAAGATATTCAAAATACCCACTCGAGTTGGGTTCAAGCCCACGTGCTCTAGCGTAATGTCCGCGGATTGCGCAATAGAGGCGGCTACCATAAAAAAGGCAGCTGAAGAAATATCTGCGGGGACGTCAATTTGTGTGGCTCGAAGCTGCTGATCGGCCTTCAAAAGAATATGTTCGCCTTGTTCACCTGAGGTGCGAATATCAACACCAAATGCGCGCAGCATACGCTCTGTATGATCGCGGGTTACCGCAGGCTCGGTGACTGCAGTGTCACCTTTGGCATACAGCCCGGCAAGTAATACGCAAGACTTAACCTGCGCCGATGCCATCGGTAGCACATAGTCAATACCTTTCAAAACGCTATTACCGAAGATCTTAATCGGTGGTCGGCCATTTTCCGCAGTTTCAACGCGAGCGCCCATTTCACGCAATGGCTTGGCTACTCGCTCCATAGGTCGCTTCGATAAAGAGGCATCACCCGTTAGGGTCACGTCAAATTGCTGACCAGCTAATAGGCCCGACAATAGGCGCATGGATGTACCTGAGTTACCCATATAAAGCTCATCTTTTGGCGCTTTAAGGCCATGCATTCCTACACCATGAACACGCACGAAGCCTTCATCAGGCCCTTCAATCGTTACACCCATATCGCGGAAGGCTTGTAATGTTGCAAGCGCATCCTCACCTTCTAAAAAGCCACTAATTTCGGTTACTCCCTCAGCAATGGAGCCAAACATAATTGAGCGATGTGAAATGGATTTATCACCCGGTACACGGGCAACGCCATGTAAGTCACTAGCAGGTGAAACGGTATAAGTAAGTTTATGCTCTGCTTGAGCACTTGAATTTGTCGACATGGGTTTGCCTTGGTTTAACGGCACTTGGCCGCGTTCATTAAGTTGTTTTGCTTTGGTGTAGGAGGTTTTGGCGTTCATTGCCATAAAGTGGTCACGAGCCGCTTTGGCGCGAGTAAAAGTTGCTAAAAGCGTTTCCCCATCGCCCTTTTCAATGGCGGCTCGCATTCG
>JBPEWS010000158.1:0-7568 GCA_052032465.1 Pseudomonadales bacterium | reverse complement strand
ATATAAAACGTATCATCAACATTGGTTACCCAATCGCGGAGCGCTTCATTCATCGCATCTTTTAATGTTTTTGAACCAGACTCTACAGGTACAACTTCAGCACCCAATAATTTCATACGATAAACATTCAGCGCTTGGCGCTTAACATCTTCAGCACCCATATAAACCACACATTTCAAGCCAAAGCGTGCGCACACCGTCGCGGTTGCCACGCCATGCTGACCAGCACCTGTTTCTGCGATTACGCGAGGCTTACCCATCGCCTTAGCCACCAGAGCCTGACCAATGGTATTGTTTACCTTATGAGCCCCCGTATGGTTCAAATCTTCGCGTTTGAAATAGATCTGTGCACCACCGAGCTTTTCAGTCCAGGCTTTGGCAAAATACAAAGGTGTTGGACGGCCAACATATTCCTGCAAGTCCTTCAAAAAAGCCGCTTTAAACTCTGGGTCTTGTTTTAAGCGATCATAGGCCGCAGCCAGCTCATCTAGAGCAGCCATCAAGGTTTCTGACACAAAACGTCCGCCAAACTGGCCGAAATAGCCGTTGGCGCTTGGCATATTTTTTAAATTCAATGACATATTTATCTCTTCACATTAATACGATCGCACGGCTTGCAAAAAAGCCTGCATTTTTTGTTGATCCTTGCACCCTTTGGTTTCACCTTCAATTCCACCACTCACGTCAACGGCGTAAGGTTTAACCAAGGCAATGGCTTGCGCCACATTCTCAGGATGTAGTCCACCCGCTAAAATAATAGGCATCGACAAACGAGGGATAACCGACCAGTCGAAAGTATGCCCTGTACCCCCGTAAGCATGCTGTGAATAGGCATCCAATAAAACCGCCGAAACTGAATCATAGTGTTCAGGCGGCTGCGGTATAAATTCACCTTCGTTCACACGCAAAGCTTTAATGACTGGCTGCTGAAATTGCTCACAAAATTCAGGCGACTCGTCTCCGTGAAGCTGAATGACATCAAGCCCAACATGCTCTGTTATCGATCGAATCACATCGGCAGATGCATTAACAAACAGCCCTACCTTCGTCACAAATGGTGGCAATTGCCTAATAATGGCCCGCGCCTGTTCAGGACTAATATTTCTTGGCGATGGCTCATAAAACACAAAACCCAGTGCATCGGCACCCAAACGAACAGCCGCTAGTGCATCATCCAGTCGCGTGATACCACAAAACTTTACTTTCGTGGCTTTTATAACTTCTGTGGTTTTTGTCACGGGCGAGCTCAATTCAACACACTCAATCAAACGCAAAAGTATAGCCGCTAGCCCTCATACCAGCAACCAAATCACGCTCACGGTAACAGTGGAAACCTTGAAGTGCTTCAAGCAGTTAGCACATAGTGATAGACTACGCTGTTTTACGGCTGGTCCAACTCGTGTCTGAACTGCTACGCATCGAAAATATCCATGTTACTGATCATAATGACACCATTCTTGATCATGTTTCGCTGAGCGTCCATGAACATGAATTCATCACCATTGTAGGGCCGAATGGCGCTGGTAAAAGCACCTTAATTAAAATTCTGGCTAACGTGCTAACACCCACCTCGGGCAAGGTCTGGCGCAAGCCGAATATCAATATCGGCTATATACCGCAACGCTTTCACTGCGATCCTTTGCTGCCAATCGATACGCGCTACTTCCTTTCGCTCAATCTACCTAAAACGCAAAAAGGCAATAAAAACAAAAACGAAGATCAAAGCCTAGTTCAAGCTGTTGAGCAAGTTGGCCTTGATAAACGCCTGCTCAACAAACCGCTCTCAGCATTATCTGGTGGTGAAATGCAGCGCGTGTTGCTTTGCCGCGCCTTATTACAAAAGCCGGATCTATTGATCATGGACGAGCCCACTCAAAGCTTGGATGTTCGCGGCCAGCTTGAGTTTTATCAGTTGATTGAGTCACTCCATCTGCAAAAAACCTGCAGTATTGTTATGGTATCTCACGACCTTCATATTGTGATGGCATCGACCAATAAAGTCATTTGCTTGTATAAACACATTTGCTGCTCAGGTGAAGGCAACCTGATTGTCAAAGAACAGGCGTTTATTGATATTTTTGGGCCCGAATTAGCGGACAAAATCGCCATCTATCCTCACCAACATAACCATCACCACCACTAATGATTATTGAACCTATCGTGTTATCGGGACTCACCGCCGTCATTTTCATCAGCCTTATGACAGCGCCGTTAGGTTGTTTTGTGGTGTGGAAACGCATGGCGTATTTTGGTGATGCAATCTCGCATAGTGCGCTGCTCGGCGTTGCCATTGCTAGCAGCTTACACCTCCCTGCACAGATTGGCGCTTTGCTCACGAGCTTAGGCTTTGCATTTTTATTGGTACACACGCGCAAGATTACCTTTCTTGCCAATGATACCTTACTGGGCATTTTAGCCCACGGCTCTTTGTCGATTGGTTTGATCTACTACAGCTTTGTTGAACACCAAAGCCACGGCGACCATAACCACCAAAACCATGATGGACATGGCCATGAGCTGACCGAGCTACTATTTGGCTCACTCGATCAAGTGAGTTGGCTCGAAATTGGAGCCATTGCCCTTGGCGCCCTGCTCAGTCTTACTCTTATTATCTGCGTATGGAAAAAAGCGATTCTTGCTAGCATCAACGAGGAGCTCGCCAAGGCAGAAGGCATTCAAACCCAATTAATTGAATGGCTGCTGATTTTCTTAATGGCCTTAACTGTGGCCTTGTGCGTGCATTTTGTTGGGGTGTTATTGGTCACAGCTCTGCTCATTATCCCGCCAGCTGGTGCTCGCCTTGTGGCCAAAAACCCAGATCAAATGCTGGGCGCTAGTATTGTTATCAGTCTATTGTCAGGTGTCATGGGCGTCGGGCTAAGTGAAATGATTCATGCACCGATGGCGCCTAGTATTGTTTTTTCTTCCTTGCTGGTCTTTATTGGGCTCTTGCTGATCAGCAAATTGCGCCCGCAGACGTAAATTTCAAGCAAAAAAAAGAGCGGGATTTAGCCGCTCTTTTAAAACGAAATCTCGATTGTAGCGAGTTACTTTTTCAATAAGCTGCCCAATACAGATGTCACGCTACCAATATCGATATTGCCCGGAAGCTGCCCGTCCGGAGTCAACTGATCAATCAAACCTGGCAATAAATCCGAAAGCTCAGTTTTCACTGACTCTTCGTCGGCTTTTGCCTCGGTAGCGATATTGCGAATCATATCCAGACCAAAACCCTTTTCAACCTGCTCAGGGCTTACTGACGCGTTTTGACCCGTGCCAATCCATGAATTCACTAATTCACCCAGACCGTTTGCATCAAACTGTTCAACAACGCCTGAAAGACCTTTTTCTGAATTCATCACCTGATCAACCATGGCTTGAACGACTTTACCTTTAACGCCACCGCCCATTGCCTGGCCAACTAAACCACCAACTAGATTACCAAATAAGCCCATAATGTCCTCCTGAGATTGCATGAATGTGTGTGCATTTATTAAAAAGGAAAAGATTGCGAACCGCAAACGGATTACGCACAATAGAAATAATTTTTATCTTTACAATTACTTATGAACGATTTACGTTTCGTGCAATTCAGCCTTAATGGCGCCATTGCAGAGGTTAAGCTTAACCGCCCTGAAAAGCATAATGGGGTTAATCTTGAGCTAATTGATGAGCTGCTTGTTGTCGCTAAGCAGCTGAAGTCACAAAAAGCGGTACGAGCCGTCGTGATTAGCGGCCTAGGCCCTTCTTTTTGCTCCGGCCTTGATTTTGCCTCGGTCGGCAAGCGACCTAAAACGATGATGTGGCGATTTTTCATGCCACCATTTCGACGCGCCAATACCTATCAGCGCTTTGCTTGGGCTTGGCGAGAGCTGCCGATGCCTGTCATTGCGGCTATTCATGGCAACTGTTTTGGCGCGGGCATTCAGTTGGCGCTTGCCTGCGATTTTCGTATTTGCCACCCTGAAGCCAAACTTTCTGTCATGGAAGCCAAATGGGGCTTGGTTCCCGACATGTCAGGTACGGTAGCATTGCATGAACTATGCCGATTAGATCAAGCAAAACGACTGGTTTTCACGGGCGAAATCATTTCTGCCGATCGCGCTAATGAGCTTGGCCTGCTCACTGAAATTGCGGATGAGCCAAGATCAAAGGCGCTTGAGTTAGCTGAGCAGTTGAGCCACTTTTCTCCTGATGCGATTAAAGAAGCCAAGGCATTACTAAATTCTGTCGGTAGTCGCTCCGAGCGCAGTGCTTTTAAACATGAGCGTTGGGCGCAGGTGCGCCTTTTATTGAGCAAAAATCACGCAATTGCCAAAAAAGCCGCGTTTAAAAAGCAAACACCTAACTTCCTTGATCGCCGCTAACTTCCGAAAACTGTCGCTTATCGATGCTCGATGGATTCAATTGAGCATCTTATCTAGCTTGTTGATCTGGGGTCTGGCGACACTTAACTTCTTTAACTCGCCTAAGGTTATCTTAGCCTATTTGGCTACAGTGTTAATCACTCAATGGCTCTGGGACCACCTGCACTTAAAACGCCCGTGGAACTGGAAAAGCGCCGGCATAACAGGGCTGTCGCTGTCTATTTTGCTGCGCACGGATGCTATGTGGCTGGCGGTCTTTGCGGCAATTATTGCCATTAGCAGCAAGTTTTTGCTGCTGAGAGATCGCCAACATATCGTTAACCCCGCAGCGTTTGCGCTAGTAACCACGGGATTATTATTCAACTCTGCTTGGACATCCACCGGCCAATGGGGTCACTCTATTGAGTTTCTTCTGATCTTTTCATTGCTCGGTTTTGTGGTCACACAACAAGCGCGCGCTTTAAGTACCGCTCTGTTGTTTTTAGGCTTTTACTCTGCCCTTTTGGCCATTCGCTTGCTGTGGCTAGGCGATCCACTCAGCATTTTGATCAACCAGCTCAATAATGGCGCCTTAATTATTTTCAGCTTTTATATGATAACGGACCCAAAAACCACCCCTGCTGCTTTGGGTAGCCGCGTGATCTTTTGCTTCGTTGTCGCCTTGCTCGCCTATATTTTACAAACTCAATTTTACTGGTATCAGGCACTTTTCCCGAGCCTGGTTGTCGTAAGTTTAGTATTCGCTGTTTTGCGCAGCAGTAACCCACCGCAGGGAAGACCACCAAAACCTGTTAACAGGCCAATGATTAACATAACGGAGAACCGCTCATGACTCGCCAACTTTTTATTTCCACGCTGGTAATGCTAACTAGCGTATTATTCAGCCAACAATCGCTGAGCTTTTGCGGGTTTTATGTTGCTAAAGCCAGCACCGAGCTGTTCAACGAAAGCTCAAAAGTTGTCCTGATGCGTGATCAAGATCGAACCGTTATCACCATGGCCAGCGATTACCAAGGAGAGCCTGAGGACTTTGCTCTCGTCGTACCGGTGCCCACCGTGCTTGAGCGCGAACAGATTCATGTCACAGAAAATGCCATCATTGATCATCTGGATGCCTACACTGCGCCACGCTTGGTTGAGTATTTTGACGATGATCCCTGCAATATGCGCATTATGATGGAAATGCGCGCCGATGCTGTTGGTGTTCAATCTAAAAACACCGCCAAAGCACTGGGCGTGACGATTGAAGCTCAATACCAAGTCGGTGAGTACGATATTCTGATTCTTGATGCTAAACAGAGCGACGGCCTTTTGACTTGGTTAAACCAGAACGACTATAAAGTGCCAAAAAAGGCGAAAAGCGTACTCAAAAGCTATATCAAACAAGACATGAAGTTTTTTGTCGCACGGGTCAATCTGGATGCACTTGAGTCTTCAGGTCGTCAGTATTTACGCCCGATCCAAATGGCCTATGAATCACCTCGCTTTATGCTGCCTATTCGCTTAGGTACCATCAACGCTCAGGGGGATCAGGACATGTTCGTGTTTGGCTTAACGCGCAAGGGCCGAATTGAACCCATTAACTATCAAACGAAGAAAATCCCATCCAATATGGAGATCCCGCTTTATATCAAAGATGAGTTTGCTGAGTTTTATCAAGCCATGTTTGATCAACAGGTTAAGCAACATCCCGACAGTGTTTTTCTCGAATACGCTTGGGATATGGGTTGGTGCGACCCTTGTGCCGCCGATCCACTCTCAGCTCAAGAGCTGAATGAGTTAGGCGTATACTGGATTGAAAAACCGAAAAAGCCCTCAGGACCACAAACCAGCGTCATCCGACCGATGCCACCGCAAAACGCTCATGATGTATTTGTTACGCGCCTGCACGTTCGATACAACGCCGAAACCTTCCCTGAGGATATATTATTCCAAGTCACTGAAGATCGCCAAAACTACCAAGGCCGCTATATTTTACGCCACCCCTACGAGGGCCCTATTGATTGTGATACCGAGTATCAGGCCAACCATCGTGATGCACTTGAGCAACAAGCCAAACAACTGGCCAGCTTAACAGGCTGGTCGATCGATGAAATTCGAGCTAAGATGCCCGAGCTAAATAACCAAGGCGAGCCAGAGCCCCTCAATTGGTGGCAGCGATTATGGTCTTGGTAATATTTGGTGTAGTCAGACAATATAAGGAGCCAACATGCCCATTTTAGCCGATAAAAAAATTCTCATTACTGGCATCGCAAGCAAAAAATCGATTGCCTACGGTATCGCCAAAGCTATGCATGAACAAGGTGCACAGCTGGCTTTCACCTACCAAAACGAGCGCTTAAAATCGCGTGTTGAGGCGGTTGCAGAAGAATTTGGCTCCAGCATTTGTCTGCCTTTAGATGTTACGCAGCAAGCTGATTTAGACAACTTGCAACAGGCTCTATCAGAGCAATGGGGCATCTTGGATGGCGTTGTACACGCGATTGCCTATGCTCCAGCAAACGAGCTCCAAGGTAAAATTACCGATTCATGCACCAGAGAAGGGTTTCAAATCGCGCATGATATTAGCGCCTACAGCTTGATTGCATTGGCACAAGCCTGCCAAGCGCTTCTGGAAAAAGCCGAGCAATCCAGCATCATTACCCTTACCTATAATGCATCACAGCAAACCGTACCTTCGTATAATGTTATGGCCATGGCCAAGGCTAGCTTAGAAGCAGGTGTTCGCTATCTTGCAGCCGACATGGGGCTACAAGGTGTGCGTGTTAATGCCATTTCAGCAGGGCCAATCAAAACATTAGCTGCCGCTGGAATTAAGAACTTCAGAACCATGCTTAATCAAAATGCTAATAAATCGGCTTTGGGTCGCAATGTGACAATTGAAGAAGTGGGCAATACGGCGGCTTTCCTAGCTTCGCCGCTATCAAGCGGTATTACTGGCGAGATTTTGTACGTCGATGCGGGCTATCGCAATATCTCCATGTCAGCACAGAGCCTGGAGTCATAGGAAACTATTTAAAAAAAACAATCAACTATGATTAGCAGATACAATAAAAGGGCAGCTGGGGATGTTTGCTGCCCTTGTGATCAGACATTGTGTTACTGATCAAAATCATTGATTGCGCAGTAGATTTATAACCAATGATTAAAGGAATAATTACGCAGTTTTGGGTTGTAGTGAATGTCACTTAAACCGCGGTC
>JBPEWS010000157.1:0-2472 GCA_052032465.1 Pseudomonadales bacterium | reverse complement strand
CCTGGTGTGGTAGACATTAAGCGTTTATCGTTGGATGGTTTGTATAACCTGCCTGAAGTTGGCTCAACAGTGACAGAACGAAACCCTGATGGCAGCACGACAGATTACGTGATTCAAGCCGGGCAGGGCCTAGAAGCTGATGGGTCGAATTTAGGTGCACTTGATGTTGAAACCGCTTTCTGTGCAGATGCGTCTGATCCAGATTGTGGCTTCGTAAATGTACTGGGGATTGATGCCGACATTACTTTAAAAATTGATGGCGCAATCAACCTATTTCCTGCGGGACCAACGGCCGATCTAGCTACTCCGGTAGGAGATACAGGTGCTGTTAATTTGACGCCAAATTATGCAGGCCAAGGAGCTAGCATGAATGCAGCCACCCAAGGTTATATTCGGTAAGTCTTGGTCTATTAGGCCAAGGGTTGCTAAAAACGAAAAAAGCGCTTAACTCTATGAGTTAGGCGCTTTTTTTTAAGTGTGATTAACGGTTTTGCGAGGCTGTTTTAAAAGCCTCTAGCGCCTCTACACATTAAAGCGGAAGTGAATCACATCGCCATCTTTAACGATGTAGTCCTTGCCTTCAAGACGCCATTTGCCGGCTTCTTTAGCACCTGACTCGCCTTTGTATTCGATGTAGTCATCAAAGCCAACGATTTCAGCACGGATAAAGCCTTTCTCAAAATCAGTATGGATAACGCCCGCTGCTTGTGGTGCTGTGGCACCAACTTTAACCGTCCAAGCGCGTACTTCTTTTTTGCCTGCTGTGAAGTATGTTTGAAGCCCAAGTAGCATATAGCCTGCGCGAATTAGGCGGTTTAAGCCCGGCTCTTCGAGGCCTAGCTCAGATAAAAACTCAACTTTGTCTTCATCATCTAGCTCTGCAATTTCGCTCTCGATTTTGGCGCAAATAGCTACAAGTTCAGCGCCTTCAGTATCAGCAAGTTTCTGTACTTCATCCAGCAATGGGTTATTCTCAAAGCCGTCTTCATTAACATTAGCAACATACAACGTTGGCTTTAGGGTGAGTAGGTTATACGAGCGCAATGCAAAACGTTCATCGTCATTTAAGCCAGCTGAGCGAGCAGGTTTGCCATCGCCTAGGTGAGTGACTAGCTTTTCAAAAATGCTGACTAATAACTGCGCCGTTTTATCGCCGCCTTTGGCAAGCTTTTGTTGGCGCAATAAGCCTTTTTCGCAGGTTTCTAGATCTGCCAGTGCAAGCTCAGTGTTGATAACATCAATATCATCAAGTGGGCTAACTTTGCCTGCCACATGAACAATATTGTCATCTTCAAAGCAGCGAACCACTTGTGCAATCGCATCAGTTTCACGGATATTGGCCAAGAACTGATTGCCAAGGCCTTCGCCCTTTGAGGCACCTTCAACTAAGCCGGCAATATCGACGAACTCCATTGTCGCTGGTAGCGTGCGCTCAGGATCAACAAGCTCGGCCAGTTGGTCAATACGTGCGTCAGGTACAGGGACAACGCCTGAATTTGGCTCAATGGTACAAAAAGGGAAGTTTTGTGCCTCAATACCCGCTTTGGTGAGTGCATTAAAAAGAGTGGATTTACCAACGTTCGGCAAGCCGACGATTCCGCATTTAAAGCCCATAGGATGTCCTCAGGTGTTTGGTAGTCGATGCAGTGTTTGCTGCACATCTGACCATTGATTGTGAATAATTTTTTCTGTGGAAGCGACAGCTTCATCTATTGCGCGTTCGATCAAAATCATCTCATCCATGCTGGCCTTGTTGAGCACGTGTGAAGTCACCATCGATTTATGCCCAGGATGATCAATGCCAATACGCAAACGTGCGAAATTAGCATTATTACCATGCTTGGCAATGATGTCACGCAGGCCATTATGGCCGCCATGACCACCACCGCGTTTTAATCGGATAGCACCCGTTGGAATATCAAGCTCATCATGAGCCACCAGTACTGATTCGATGGGGATTTTATAAAACTGTGTCAGTGCTTGAACGGATTCGCCGCTCTTGTTCATGAAGGTTTGCGGTTTTAAAAGATGAACGGTTTGACCGCCGATTTGAATTTGCGCTGTTTCTGCTTTGTATTTGCTTTGAAAGCTGAGTTGCCCGCCATAGTGTTTTGCTAAGGCGTCAATAAACCAAAACCCAGCGTTATGCCGGGTTTTAGCGTATTGGTCTCCTGGATTACCCAGGCCAACGATGAGCCCAATGGTGTCATTAGCCATCGTTAGGCCTGCAAATCAGGATTATTCTTCTGTCGCTGGCTCAGCATCGCCTTCTTCGTCTTCTGCAGACTCAGCAGCAACTGCGCGTGGCTCATCGATGCTAACAACAAGAAGATCGTGTTCATGCGAAAGCTGAACTGACTCAACACCTTCTGGGAAAGTAAGGTCAGAAAGGTGAAGCTGGTCACCCATGCCAAGAGCAGCGATATCGACTTCGATAAAGTCAGGAATCTTCGAAGGAATACAGCTTACTTC
>JBPEWS010000156.1:0-6329 GCA_052032465.1 Pseudomonadales bacterium | reverse complement strand
TGGCCTTCGTTAAGAACATCCGTTGCATCGCCACAACCCACGATAGCAGGTACGCCAAGCTCACGAGCGATAATCGCCGCGTGACAAGTACGGCCACCACGGTTAGTTACGATAGCTGCTGCACGCTTCATCACTGGCTCCCAATCTGGATCCGTCATGTCAGTAACAAGCACGTCGCCTTCTTGAACTTTTTCCATGTCGTTAATGCTCTCAACAACACGAACCACACCACTACCAATGCGCTGACCAATACTACGACCTTCACACAATACTGTGCCAGATTCGTTTAGCAAATAACGCTCCATCACGTTTGCACGTGCACGGCTCTTAACGGTTTCAGGACGCGCCTGAACGATGAACAGCTCATTAGTATCGCCGTCTAGCGCCCACTCGATGTCCATTGGACGACCATAGTGCTTCTCAATAATCATTGCCTGTTTTGACAATGCTTCAACTTGTTCAGTCGTAATTGAGAACTTATTACGATCAGCCGTATCAACATTAACTGTATCTACAGACTTACCAGCACTTGCCTCGCTTGAGTAAACCATTTTAATGGCTTTGCTACCCAATGTACGACGCAAAATGGCTGGACGACCTTCTGCCAATGTCTTTTTATGTACATAAAACTCGTCTGGGTTAACTGAACCCTGAACAACCGTTTCACCAAGACCATATGAAGAAGTGACAAATACAACATCTTGGAAACCTGATTCTGTATCCAAAGTAAACATAACGCCTGCTGCGCCTGTCTCACTTTTCACCATGCGCTGAATACCCGCTGAAAGCGCTACTAGCTTGTGGTCGAAGTCTTTATGAACACGGTAAGAAATTGCGCGATCGTTAAACAATGAAGCAAATACTTCTTTAACCGCCACAAGTACATTGTCGATACCACGAATATTCAAAAACGTTTCTTGCTGACCTGCAAACGATGCATCTGGCAAGTCTTCTGCTGTCGCCGATGAGCGAACCGCAACCGCAAGCTCTGCATTGTCACCTGACAAATCAGCAAATGCTGTGCGAATCTGGTCTTCAAACTCTTTTTGGAATGGCGCATCTACGATCCAACCACGGATCTTAGCACCCGTTTCTGTTAGTGCTTTAATGTCATCAACATCAAGCTTATCAAGCTCAGCATTGATTTTTTCATTCAAATTATTCGCTTCTAAAAAGTCACGATACGCTTGTGCCGTAGTTGCAAAGCCACCAGGAACGCTTACGCCAGCACCTGAAAGGCCGCTGATCATCTCGCCTAAAGAGGCGTTTTTACCACCAACTTTTTCAACGTCAGTGTTTTTCAATTGGTCTAAATTGATCACATAATTATTCATATCGTAACTCCAGATTTTTCATCGCTTGATGAATCAATGGGTAAAAAAAGAAATACCTTGTGGGTATCGATTAATGTTTGCCTAGTGTACCGAAGTTTATTTCGAATCAAAGCGATATTTTCATTATTTATAATATAAAAACATCCTATAATTTATAAAAATATGAACTTTGTCCGCGCTCTGCCTATACTGGCAAAAACGTATTGATCAAGACTTGGAAACACTATGGCACGCGAAATCTACTATATATCCGACGGGACAGGACTCACCGCAGAAAGTTTAGGGGGCAGCCTGCTCTCGCAATTTGGGGATATCGAGTTCAAACACCACACGCTGTCATATGTCAAAAATGATGCGGATGTCGCCGCCGCTGTCCATGCGATCAACATTACAGCGAGCCGAACGGAAAAACCACCGATTGTTTTCATGACCTTGGTTGAACTGCCACACCGCGAGGCTATTAAAGAATCAGACGCCTTAGTGTTTGATATTTTCAGCATGTTCATGTTGCCGCTAACCGATGCCATTGGTGAAGAGCCTGACCGAAGTGCGGGCAAGAATCGTAAGATCACCTCAAGGCCTGACTATATTCGCCGAATCGATGCGATTCACTTTGCACTCGATAACGATGATGGCGCTATCACTCGCTATTACGATAAGGCCGATATTATCATCACGGGCGTATCTCGTGTGGGCAAAACGCCAACCAGCATTTATCTGGCCCTACAATATGGGTTATTCACCGCCAACTACCCGATAACCGATGATGACCTCGATGATTTAAGCATCCCGATGGCACTGCGCGAGCACCGCAAAAAGCTATTTGGCTTAGTTATTGATCCTGAGCGCCTTTCGGCCATTCGAAACGAACGCAAACCGGGCAGCCGTTATGCCACATTGCGTCAATGCGAAAGTGAAGTTCGTGGCGCTATGGCGATGTTCCAGCGCTTTGGTATCCCTTGGCTGGACTCAACTGAACTATCTATTGAAGAAATTTCCGCAAAGATTCTGCAACTCACGGGTATTGAGCGCAAAATCCACTAAACGACCAACCGATGGTAAAACCGCCTGCAATGAGCGACAGGCGGTTATTCCCGTTCTAAGCTTAGGATTCGCTTTTTACAGCAAACGCCAACTTACCATCTTCTGCTAGATCAACATGAATGGTCTGCCCTGGGCTAAACTGGCCTTCTAATAGCTGCTGAGCCAGCGGGTTTTCAACCAACTGCTGTATTGCACGCTTTAGTGGTCGAGCGCCAAATACAGGGTCAAAGCCCACCGCTGAAATTTTATCGTAAACCGCAGCTTCCAGCTCTAACGACAAGTCTTGCTGTGCTAAACGTTTAGCCAAAATATCGACCTGAATCTTAGCGATCTGTTGAATCTCCGTATCATCCAGCGGATGAAACACCACGATCTCATCCAATCGGTTGATAAACTCAGGGCGGAAATGTTGCCCCACCACCTCGAGCACGTTTTCTTTGATCAACTGATAGTCCAAGCCCTGCTTGGTTTGCTCTTGTATTAACGATGAGCCCAAGTTCGATGTCATCACGATCACACTGTTTTTGAAATCAACAGTGCGGCCTTGGCTGTCTGTTAGGCGACCATCGTCTAGCACCTGCAAAAGCACATTAAAGACGTCAGGGTGCGCCTTTTCAACTTCATCGAATAAAATTAACGAGTACGGCTTACGACGCACTGCTTCAGTTAAATAGCCGCCCTCATCGTATCCGACATAACCCGGAGGTGCTCCAATCAAGCGGGCCACCGAATGCTTCTCCATGAACTCAGACATATCAATCCGAATCATCGATTGCTCATCATCGAATAAAAACTTAGCCAGCGCCTTACATAGCTCGGTTTTCCCCACCCCAGTTGGCCCGAGGAACAAAAACGAACCGTTGGGCTTATTTTCATCCGAAAGACCCGCTCGGCTTCGGCGAATAGCGTGAGAAACAGCGTCAATCGCTTCATTTTGCCCCACGACACGCTCATGTAATGCCGTCTCCATCTGCAGCAGCTTTTCACGCTCACCCTGCATCATTTTGCTCACTGGGATACCCGTCGCTTTGCTGACGACTTCGGCAATTTCATCCTCCGTCACCTTATCTCGGATCAACTGGGTTTCGCTGTGCTGTGCATCCTCACGCGCCTCGGCCTGTTCGATTTGCTTTTCCAGCTCAGGAATGCGGCCATACTGAATTTCAGACATGGTGGCTAGGTCACCCTCGCGCTGTGCCTTTTCAAGCTCAACACGCGCTTTATCCAAATCAGCTTTTAATTGCTGCGCACCTTGCAAGAGCGCTTTTTCAGCCTTCCAAATCTCATCTAGATCAGCAAACTCTTTCTCAAGCACATCAATATCAGCATTTAGTTTATCCAAACGCGCCTTGGCTGCCTCGTCGGTCTCTTTCTTCAAGGCTTCTCGTTGCAACTTTAACTGAATGATTCGACGCTCAAGAGAGTCCATAACCTCTGGCTTTGAGTCGATCTCCATGCGAATGCGGCTGGCAGCCTCATCCACTAAATCAATCGCTTTATCCGGTAAGTTCCGATCCGTAATGTATCGATGCGAGAGTTGCGCGGCCGCGACAATCGCTGAGTCCGTTACCGTCACCCCATGATGCACTTCATAGCGCTCCTTTAAGCCACGCAAAATAGCCACGGTATCTTCAACCGATGGCTCATCGACCAACACTTTTTGGAAACGTCGCTCAAGCGCTGCGTCCTTTTCGATAAACTGACGATACTCATCTAACGTGGTCGCGCCAACACAGTGCAGCTCACCACGCGCCAGGGCTGGCTTCAGCATATTACCCGCATCCATAGCGCCATCGGTCTTGCCTGCGCCAACTAAGGTATGTAATTCATCAATAAATAGAATGATGTTTCCTTCGCTTTTACCGACCTCATTAAGCACCGCTTTAAGTCGCTCCTCAAACTCGCCTCGGTATTTTGCTCCCGCTAATAAAGCGCCCATATCCAAGGACAAAACCTCTTTTTGCTTAAGGCTTTCAGGCACTTCACCATTCACAATACGCTGAGCCAAACCTTCAACAATAGCCGTTTTACCCACACCCGGCTGACCAATCAGCACGGGATTATTTTTAGTTCGACGCTGCAAAACCTGAATGGTGCGGCGAATCTCATCATCGCGACCGATAACAGGGTCTAACTTACCTGATTTGGCGCGTTCGGTGACATTCACCGTGTATTTCTCTAACGCTTGTCGTGACTCTTCAGCATGTTCATTCATAACCGTTTCTCCATTTCGTATCTCATCGATCAGGGGGATAATGGCATCCAGCGTTAAACCGGCCTGCGCCAAAATCTTACCCGCTTCTTGTTTTGAGGCATCACATAAGGCCAATAACAGCATTTCACTGGCGAGAAATTCATCACCATAATCCTGTGAAAATACCTGAGCCTTATGCAATACCTGCGCCAGTGCTTGTGACATCGTAGGCTGGCTTTGTGAATCACCCGCATGGGTTGCTTTCAACTCCAGCGCTTGTTTGACTTGCTCCTCAAGAGCAGGCCGATTGACCCGCAAACGGTCAAAAACCGCCGCCACTGTACCCGTGCTCTGAGCTAAAAGCGCATGCACCACATGGATTGGCTCAACCTGGGTATGAGAATAGCCCATTGCTAGCGTCACGGCGGACTGAATAATCTGGCGAACCGCTTGAGTCATTTTCTCTTGCATATCATCCCTCCCATAAAACCTTACTAAGTTAGTGGATATATCGGGATGTTTATGCGTTTTTCAAGAGCTTAATTAAATGACTATGCTAAAAAACCTAATTAAAAAGGCTAGAAAGTAAGAGCCACAGAACAGCAATAGCAAGCTTGCTCAGTGGCAAACCAATTGAAATAACCAAAACTTAGGCGATATCTTGGTATTGACCCAGTAATAAGGCTAGTGCCTGAGATAGCTGACGTTTAGATTGCAAACGTGGTAGCAGTAACGGAGGAAATGTGCAGACATCTGGATATAGCTGCCAATACTCTTTGGCATTATCAAAGCGCGAGCGCACCTGAGCATCTACAAAGCTCTCGGTTGCTAGGTCTTCGGCAAAAATGATTTCATGAGCGTCCAGCTCAATATGATAATAGGTAAAATCTTCAGGCCAAATGACTTGAGTTACTGAGCGCCCGTTAACCAATGCTTTAGCTTGAACCAACACGCCTTGCCAAAAAATGGCATGATCAGGTGAGACAAACAAGTCTCGGCTCGGCTGATTTGCACCAAAAGCGCCCTGACGAATACAAACAGGCTGGCTAGCAGGCGATTGAAAGCGAGCCGAAACCGCACGCCGCCCGATCCAGCGAATCGTCTGCCATGTCCCGTCTAGCGTTTTCACTTGATCACCGCGTTGTAATTGCTCTACCGCGATTTGTTCAGCTTTATGATGGCTACTACCAGTTTCAGCGCGCGCGCTTCGCGCCGTAATCAGCGTACCTGTCACAAAACAGGGGGGCTGCGGCGTATCAAAATTAAAATTCTTGATCACAATCTGAGAGCCATCGGTAAGATAAACTAGGCCATCTGCACCATTATTTTCCGTACCCGCAATATCAAACTCATTGCTAATATCGGCAAACGGATCATAGCTGCTGTCCACAATCCGACTGCTCGCCCCGCCATCTTCATCTAAGATGCTGATTTCATCGCCTTCAGCCACTGAAAAGTCCCATATCGTATCGACGGTATTATCATCATGCGCCATATCAATAGAGAAAACATCATCGCCGCCCATGCCAAATAAATGATCAGAACCTGCCTCACCATCAATCAAGTCTCGAGCACCACTGACTCCGCCTGCTGTTGTGCCATAGCTTGAGCTGTATGTGCCTGCATTGATTGCGGATAAATTATTTTCTATTTCAACATAAAGCGCATCAGCTTCAAGACCTGACACTGTCACCTGCGTGTTCTGACCGTTTTGTCCATCGCCCGCATTAACCCCTGCCGAGCCACCTGTCGAGCCG
>JBPEWS010000155.1:0-2269 GCA_052032465.1 Pseudomonadales bacterium | reverse complement strand
TTTTTGCTGCTTTTTTCCTGTCTCGCCTCTGCGGATTACTTTCAACTTGATGGCTTAGATGATGAGCTTAAAAATAATGTTGAGCTGATTCTGTCTGGGCAAAATATTACGTGTTCTGATCAAGGTATTGAAAACAGTTTAACTACTAAAGAGCACCTTAAAGAACAGGTGGCTCGCGCACTTCAGCCATATGGTTTTTTCTCGCCGCAAGTCATAGTGAATTTTGATGCGAAACAAGCACCCTGTGTCGATATTAGCGTCGATCAAGGTAAGGCTGTGCGTTATCAGTCGGTGGAATTGCGCTTGGTAGGATCAGGGCTGGATGAGCCTGAGCTAAAAGCGATATTGGATAAAGCGCCAATTTCGACAGGGCAGATCTTTTTAGACCAGCCTTACCGTGATCTAAAGGCTGACTTAAAAGTCGCGGCGCTGGATTTGGGTTATTTAGATGCCGCCTTTACGACAGCGAAGGTGGATGTCTATCCTGAGGACTACCGCGCTGAGGTAACTTTGGTCTTTGATACGGGACTGCGCTATGCGTTTGACTCGATTCAGTTTGAGCTGGATGAGCCCACTATGGAAGCGGATTATCTAGCCAAAATGATTGAACTTCGAGCCGGTGATTGGGTGGAAAGTGAAGCTATGGTTGAAGCGCGTGAACGCCTAATTAAAACGCGCTACTTTTCCAGCAGCTTCTTTGAGCTGAACTTAGATCAGAAACGACAGGTCACCGAGGCGGGCAAAACAATAGGCTTGGTGCCACTGACGATTCGCCTGTTTAATGCGGATCGTATGAAGCATGCATTTAAGGTGGGTTACTCTACGGACACAGGCCCCAGAGCAGGTTATTCGTTTAATCATTATCGCATTAACCAATACGGCGATCAGGTGCGATTCGACACAACTATTTCACAGCTAAGCCAAGATATTTCAATCAACTTAATGCGCCCTTCGCGTGATGAGCCAACCAAAGTGCAATACAACTTTGCCTTGGGTTATCAGCGCGAGCAAAGCCCTGATGTGGTCAATGAAACCTATTTGCTAGGTGTTAATCAAACACGCGAAGTGACACGCCGTTGGGATAATATGAATTATATCGATCTGAGTTATCAGGTGGATGACTATGGTGATCGGCGCGATGAGTTTTGGTTGCTGGTTCCAGGTGTCACTTGGGATTACACGCAGGCGGATAATTTAGTTCGGCCACGTGATGCACTTAAGTGGCATTTTAATGTTCAAGGCGCGTTAGAAGATGTCGTCTCCGATACTTCATTTGCACAGATCAATATTGAAAACCGCCTAGCACAAGGACTTTTTCCGGGCCAACGAGTCATTACCCGTGTTGCGCTGGGCCATACTTGGGTTGAACAAAATGAAGACCTACCAAGCTCCTATCGCTACCTAACTGGTGGTGATAAGACGGTGCGCGGTTATGCCTATGAGAGTATCGGCCCTAATGCCTCTGAGACAGGGCTATCAGGAGGTAAAAGCCAGTTAGTGGCAAGTGTTGAATATGAGGTTGGGGTGTACCAAAATTGGGCACTCGCGGGTTTTTATGATATTGGCTCAGCTTTTGATGAGCGCCCTGATTTTCACGCGGGCACAGGTTTTGGTGTGCGCTGGTTTTCTCCGGTGGGTCCAATTAAGCTGGACTTAGGTTTTCCTTTGGCTGAAGATGCCGATAGCGATTATCGTCTGCATTTTGTCTTGGGTACGGATTTTTAGAGAGTGTATATGCGTTGGTTTAAATGGGCTCTTTGGGCTCTGCTCGCGGTTGTTTTAATCGCTGTTTTGCTGGTTACTATCGTTGTAACCACCGAGTCAGGAACTCGGTTTGTGCTGAATATAGCGCAACGTGCGGTGCCGCAGTTATCGATCGGCTCGATTAAGGGCAAAATCACGCAAAACTTAAGCTTAGAATCCGTCAGCTACCAAGATGATGCCGTAAATTTTTCAGCTAAGTCGCTGGACTATGAACTCACTGATTGGTCAGTGAGCTCGCCCATGCTTGCAGTGAAACGCTTTCAAGCTAATGGGATCGATGTGCACGTTCCGTATCAGGAAACGACAGAGCCTTCAGAGCCGTTTCAAGGCTTTGTTTCGCCTGTAGAGCTGAGTGTTGAATCCGTAGATATTCAGCAAGTTCGTGTGTTTATTGGTTCAAAGGAAGTGCCTCAGCCTGAAGAGCCGACGGTTCAGATCGATCAATTAACGGGTGGACTAAAGCTCGTGGGCGATCAATTTACGTTTACTGATATTGATGCCCGTT
>JBPEWS010000154.1:0-2797 GCA_052032465.1 Pseudomonadales bacterium | reverse complement strand
AGGGTCAGCTGAGGTGCCTGTTCAATCGCTTTGGCAAGTGCGGTAATTTCGTTGGGCGCCACACCGCCTTTTTGAGCTTCGCCATCGATATTGACTTGGATCAAGCATTGCAGTTGTCGATTAGCATCTTTGGCTTGTTCATTGAGTCGGGTTACGATTTTCAAACGATCCAAGCTATGTACCCAGTGTGCGTGTTGTGCAATAATTTTTGTTTTGTTACTTTGAATTGGCCCCATAAAGTGCCAAACCAAGGATAATGATTTAAGCGCTTCGGCTTTTTGCTCCAGCTCTTGAGCATAGTTTTCGCCAAAATGGCTCAGGCCGAGGGAATGCGCTGCTTTGATTCGTTCAATGGACTGCTTTTTGCTAACGGCAATTAACGTGATATCACGATTCGAGCAGGATGATTGAATTTCGTGCTGAATATGCGCTAAATTATGTGCTAGATCCGTCATATGTCGAAGTAAACAAAAACTGTTATTTTATCGATAAACCAAGGTGAACTGAATGAATATTGATGAGCTTCTCGCTTTCTCTGTCAAAAACAAAGCTTCTGACTTACACATTTCCTCAGGAATGCCGCCGATGGTGCGTATCGATGGTGAGATGAAAAAAATTAATCTTCCTGAATCGACTCCAGAAGAAGTGATGGAAATGACTCATCACATGATGAACGATTACCAAAAAGCGGAATATGCAGAGAACTGGACTCACGATTTTTCTTACCAGATTGAGGGGTTATCACGTTTTCGTATCAACGTATTTCAGCAAATGCGAGGCCCATCTATTGTTGCACGTATGATTCCTTCCAAAGTGGCTACGATGGAAGACTTAGGTCTTGGCAAAAGTTTTGAAAAAATGACCAAGTTCCCCAATGGTTTGATCTTGGTTGTGGGGGTAACGGGTTCTGGTAAATCGACAACGATTGCCGCATTGATGGATGAGATTAATAGCACTCAGCATAAGCATATTCTGACCATTGAAGATCCGATCGAATTTGTACACCAAAGTAAAAAAAGCTTGGTTCAGCAGCGAGAGCTTGGGGCCAATACCAAATCTTTCTCAAGCGCATTGAAAGTGGCGCTGCGTGAGGATCCGGATGTGATTCTGGTGGGCGAGATGCGTGACCAAGAAACCATTCGACTGGCATTAACAGCCGCAGAAACAGGGCACTTAGTATTCGCAACACTGCACACGGCTTCTGCAGCGAAGGCGGTAAACCGTATTATCGACGTATTTCCTGGTTCTGAAAAATCGGTGGTACGCACCATGTTGTCGGAGTCTTTACAGGCGGTGGTTTCACAAACGCTGCTTAAGCGTAAAAATGGTGGCCGAGTCGCTGCACATGAAATTTTGTTTGGTACCTCAGCGGTGCGTAACTTGATTCGTGAAGATAAAGTCGCGCAGATCTACTCCAGTATTCAGTCTGGCGGTAATTTGGGCATGCAGACCATGGACCAAAGCCTGCGCAAATTGGTTGATCAACGTATTATTGCGCCAGAAGTGGCCAAACAAATGGCGAGAAACCCTGAGGACTTCTAAAAATTTCATATCGTTTTACCCAGCTTTGGCTACAATAGCGCCTTTGCGATATTCGCTGGCCTTTTTGGGTAAAACCTATGTCAGATAAAACACCCTCCAATAACAGCTCAGGTGAACCTATGAGTCTTAACAAAGATAAAGTCATTGTCGGTAGTGAAGAATGGGTTGGGCTACCAGAGCTCAATATTCCTGCGATCAGTTGTCGCGTTGATTCGGGGGCAAAGACCTCGTCTTTGCATGCCTTTAATGTTCAAAAATTTAAACGTAATGACCAGCTTTGGGTGAGTTTTGAGGTTCATCCTATTCAGCAAACACGTGCAACGGTTATTCGCTGCGAAATGCCTGTCCATGACCGCCGAGTCGTTAAAAGCTCATCGGGTCATGCGGAAACCCGCTATGTGGTCAAAACACAGCTGACCTTGGGTGGTGAGAGTTGGCCGATTGAGCTTACGCTGGCCAATCGAGATTCGATGGGCTTTCGAATGCTGCTGGGTCGTGAGGCAATGGCCGATAGGATTTTGGTTGATCCATCACAAAGCTTGCTTACTCGACAGGTTGCCCAAGAGCAGCTCGACGAGTATTACCAAAAGCATCAAACGGTTGCAAAAGGCCTTAAAATCGGGCTAATTGCTAGTGATGAAACTCTGTATAGCAATAAGCGCTTGATGGAATCCGCACGTGAGCGTGGTCATCAAATTGAGTTTTTCAATATTCGCCAATGCTACATGAAACTAGATGCGCAGGAGCCAGAGGTTCATTACAGAGGCGGAAAAATTTTGAACGACCTTGATGCCGTCGTCACCCGTATTCGCCCGAGCATGACTTTTTACGGCACAGCATTGGCGCGCCAATTTGAAAGCATGGGCGTTTATACGATCAATGATTCGGCGGCAATTACGCAATCACGTGATAAGCTGTTTTCACTGCAGCTACTGTTAAAAAATGGCATTAAAATCCCAACCACAGGCTTTGCTAATTCGCCGATGGAAACCGATGATCTGATTGAAATGGCTGGTGGCGCACCGTTGATTGTTAAGTTGCTTGAAGGGACGCAGGGCCGAGGCGTCGTGTTGGCTGAAACTAAAAAAGCCGCCGAAAGTGTGATTAATGCATTCAAAACCTTGGGTGCTAACCTGCTGGTGCAAAACTTTATCAAAGAAGCAGCCGGTAAAGACCTGCGCTGTTTTGTCATTGATGGCAAAGTCGTGGCGTCAATCGAGCGCTCAGCTGCACCGGGTGAGTTTCGAGCTAACAT